>NZ_PIZH01000154.1 GCF_002835825.1 Methanoregula sp.
CGGGCGCCTTCACTTCCCCGCTCGGCCCCCATCTCCCGGCGGCGGACGTCACGGTCTATTCCGTGGACGGCAGCAGGACGGACACGGCGCTCTTTATGGGCAGGTCCACAACCCTCTGGGGCAACAGCGGGGACCTCGCGGTCCTGCGGGATGGCAGGGGAACGGTCATCGATACGCTGGCTGAAGGGGCAGGAGCATGAAGGCAAACGTTGACCGGATCGAGGAAGGAATCGCAATCCTCATTGACCGGGAGGATGATGCAAGGCGGATCAGCATCCCGGTCCCGCTGCTCCCCCCGGGCAGCCGCGAGGGGGACGTGATCACGCTCACGCTGGAGCGTGACGAAGATGCAACTGCCGCGGCAAAAGCGAGGGTATCCGGCCTGGTGGAGAAACTCAGGAAGCGTTCCTGACCCTCAAAACCACCATGCCCGGGCAATGTAACCCGACAGCGTTTTACCCTTTTACCGACAAATGACGGTACTATGACCCATCACCACGAGGCATTCGAACACCACGATCACCCGGAGCATGATAAGAATCCGCAGGCATGCCGCATCTGTTCGGAATCCTACGATCCCGCGAAAAACCCCTCGTTCCTCGGTATCTGCCAAACCTGCGGGTACAAGATCCTGATCGTGCTCCTCATCATTATGATCTCGACGTCGTATATTGCATGGTTCGGCGTCCTCTGATCCATTTTTCTTCGTCCCAGAGCAATTTCCCATGAAGATCGCGTTTGTTGTGTATGACAATCTAACCCTGCTCGACTTTGCCGGTTCCTACGACCCCCTGACCCGGCTGAGGACCCTGGGATTTGTTCCCGATCTCACGTACGATATCTGTTCCTGCACGGGAGATGTCCGGTCATCGGAAGGCGCCCGGCTTGCAGCCGACAGGGCAGCACCCGATCTTTCTGAATATGATTATGTTATCGTTCCGGGCGGCGACGGGGTCCAGCTGCTCATGAAGGATCCGGAATTCCTGCGCTGGATCGCGGTGGCATCTGAGAGAACAACAGTTGCAGCCCTCTGCGGCGGATCGCTCCTGCTCGGGGCTGCCGGCATGCTGAAGGGAAAGCGGGCGACAACGCACCCGCAGCTTGCGGGATTCCTGAAGCACTTCGCGGGGGAAGTCCTGCCGGACCGGATCGTTGACGAAGGAAACATCATCACGGCCGGCGGAGTGACAGCAGGCATTGATCTCGGCCTGTACCTGTGCGAAAAGATTGCAGGGAGAGAGGTGCGGGAAACAATTGCGGCGCAGATGGACTACAGCGGTTACCGCGTGCGCTAAAAAAGGAAAGAGCCCGTACCATTTACTGGAGAAATACCGGTTCCAGGGTGTACCTGAACGCACCGGCGTCCGATGGAATATCTGCGGTAAGCGTGAATGGTATGGTCTCATGGAACGCGACACGCCCGGCATACCCGTCGGCTGAGGCAAGTCGTTTCCCGGCAGTATCATAGAATGTTGCCCGCACCGTGAGCTTGTCCATCGGAACGCTGCAGATGTTGCTGACATGGCCGGTGAGTGTGATTTCGCGTATGTCCCCGTAGCTCACGCTGTGCGCAGAGTCGTCGATCTGGAAGAAGCAGTCCTTTGCGTTCAGGTTCGCCGGCATGGTGGCCTGCGTTTCGGGAGAAGGCCCGTTGGGGGTGGTGGAAGTGCACCCCGCAATGAAGACCGCGACAAGCACCGTGAGCACAAGGACCGGGACCGGCATGAAACGCGCTCTTTTCATGTATGAGGATGTGGCCTTATGGTGAAAAAGAGTTTCTGCTATGGTATCCGAAAGCCATCAGATCTTGAGGAAGAGAAGAAACGTGTAAAAAATTTTAAGCAGTTTTTATCTGGGCCGCTTCTTCTAACCCGAGCACCTTGATCGATTCTTCGCGCATCTTGAACTTCTGGATCTTGCCCGAGATCGTGATGGGGAACTCCTGCACGAACATGACGTACCGCGGAATCTTGTACCGGGCGATCTTCCCGTTGCAGTAGTCCTTGACTTCCTGCTCGGTCATGGTCTGGCCGGGCTTCATCTTCACCCAGGCGCAGAGTTCCTCGCCGTACTTGACATCCGGGACGCCCGTGATGTACACATCGGAGATCTTCTCGTGGTGGTGCAGGAACTCCTCGATCTCCCGGGGATAGATGTTTTCGCCGCCCCGGATCACCATATCCTTGAGCCGCCCCACGATCTTGAAGTAGCCCTCGTCGTCCATCGTGCCAAGGTCGCCCGTGTGGTTCCAGTGGTCCTTGTCAAGCGTTGCGTGGGTGGCAGCGGGATTGTTGTAGTAGCACTTCATCACGCAGTAACCGCGGGCGCAGATCTCCCCGATCTCACCCGTGGGGACGATCTTGCCGGTGTTGGGGTCGATGATCTTGAGCTCGGTGTGCGGGAATGCCCGGCCAACGGTCGTCACCCGGCGGTCAAGCGGGTCTTTCGTGGTCGTCATCGTGACGCCGGGGCTTGTCTCGGTCTGGCCGTACACGATCACGATCTCGCTCATGTGCATCTTGGTGTTGACCTCCTTCATCACCTCGATGGGACAGGGAGAACCGGCCATGATGCCGGTCCGGAGGGAGCGGAGATCGTACTTGGAGAAGTTCGGGTGGGCGAGCTCGGCGATAAACATGGTCGGGACGCCGTGGACTGCCGTGCAGTGCTCCTTCTCGATGGTCTTCAACACTTCCTCTGCATCAAAGGCAGGGGCGGGCAGGACCATGGTGGAGCCGTGGGTGACGCAGGCGAGGTTGGAGAGGACCATGCCGAAGCAGTGGTAGAACGGGACCGGGATGCAGAGCCGGTCTTTCTCGGAGAAGCCCATACCTTCCCCGATGATGTACCCGTTGTTGAGGACATTGTGATGCGTGAGGACAACACCCTTCGGGAACCCTGTGGTGCCGCTCGTGTACTGGATGTTGATCGGGTCGTCGAAGGTGAGCCCCTCCCCGCGTTCCTTCATCTCGTCAACGGAGATCTCCTCGGATTTTTTCAGGAAGTCTCCCCATGTGAACATACCGTTATAGGGAATGTCGCCAAGGAAGATCGCGTGTTTTAAGAACGGGAACTTCTCGCTTGCGATCTTCCCGGGTTTGCACTCGTATGCCTCGGGGCAGGCCTCGTAGAACATCCCCACGTAGTCCGAGGTCTTGAACCGGCCCTGGACGATCAGGGTCTGGATCTCGGCCTGCTTGAGCACGTACTCGAGCTCATACGTCCGGTACGCCGGGTTGATGTTCACCATGATGGCGCCGATCTTGGACGTGGCAAACTGCACAACCACCCACTCGGCATAGTTCATGGCCCAGATGCCGACCCGGTTGCCCTTCTCCACGCCAAGGCCCATCAGGGCCCGGGCCACGGTGTCGACCTGCTGGAGGAACTCCCTGTACGTCCACCGGATATTCTGGTGCATCGACACGACCGCATCGGTGTCCGGGTATTTTGCTGCAATACTGTCGACCATCTCGCCGATGGTCATGCCCAGCAGGGGGACTGCTGATGTTCCGCACGTGTAACTGCCCTCGACCATTGCACCAGTACTGGGGCAGGGGATTTTATATGCGTGATGATCCGTGGCGGAAGTGGTGCACCTGCCGTCCTGCCTGGGCGGGCACGGGAACAAAACTCTTAAGTTTCTGCAATGCGATTGTATTGAGTCAGCATGGGGATACCGGCCCTGCTGGTGTGAGGGGTTGTGGCCTAGCCCGGTATGGCGACGGGCTCCAGCGGTCTTTGCGTTCAGCCGAGTGCTCAGATGATGAACAATGGGTCTACTGAGAGAAATTCTATGATGACCCGTTGGAGCACTGATGCGCATGTCGGAGAGACCCGTCGATCGTGAGTTCAAATCTCACCAACCCCACGTTTTCTCCTGCGATTTCTTCTGATACTATCCGCATTGTGCCATTTCCGATCCTTTATCTTCACCGGCATGTAATCCATCTTTCATGCAGGCAGAACTGCACCTTGTCGACGCCTTTACGCATGCCCCGTTCCGCGGGAACGTTGCGGGCGTCTGCATTCCGGACGGCCCGGCGGAAGATGCGTGGATGCAGCAGGTGGCTTCCGAGCTGAAGCACTCCGAGACCGCGTTCCTCTTCCCGGAAGGATCGGGCTGGAGACTACGGTGGTTCACACCGGCAAAGGAGGTCGAGCTCTGCGGCCATGCAACGCTTGCCGCTGCGTCCGTGTTGTACGAGACCGGCCGCGTGCCCGAAGGCAGGCAGGTTGTCTTTGAGACACTCTCCGGCAAACTGACCGCCTGGCGGGAGGGCGACTGGATCAGCATGGATTTCCCGGCCGAACCCCCGAAGACCTCCATGGCGATTCCCGGCCTCGGGCAGGCACTGGGTGTCGAACCGCTGTATACCGGGCGAAACCGGTTCGATATCCTTGTCGAGCTCCCCCTTGCTGATGATGTCTGCAGCCTTGAACCGGACATGGAAGCCCTCAACCTCATCAAGGCCCGGGGCATCATTGTCACGGCTGTATCCGATCTGCCGCACTTCGACTTTGTCTCCCGGTTCTTTGCGCCGGCCGTTGGCGTACCCGAAGACCCGGTGACCGGTTCAGCCCATTGCTGCCTTGCGCCCTATTGGGGAGAGAAACTCAAAAAAGAGGAGATGACCGGGTTCCAGTGCTCAGCCCGGGGCGGGTCGGTCCGCGTCAAACTTGCGGGCGACCGGGTCATCCTCTCGGGCAATACGGTGCAGGTCTTTTCGGGAGCGCTGCTGGTCTGACATTATCGTCTGACCTGGCCTTTTTTAGCGCAGCACATATCTGTCGTCCGACCAATCTTAGGAGAATTCATGGATCTCGTCACCCCCGTTGTTATCGGCATCGCGCTTGCGATGGACTGCCTGGCGGTCTCCCTTGCGATCGGGACCTCGACAAAAGAAAATCTCCTGAAAACAGCCATCATCATAGCGCTCTGCTTCGGCGCTTTCCAGGCCGGCATGACGCTCATCGGATGGGCTGCCGGCACCGGTCTTACGATGGTCATTGCCGGGTTCGATCACTGGGTAGCATTCATCCTGCTGGTGGTAATCGGTGCGAAGATGATCCACGAGGGGTTCGGGAACGGGCAGGAGGAGAAGGTCGGGACTCTTCAGTTTCTTCCGGTGATGATACTCTCCCTTG
>NZ_PIZH01000155.1 GCF_002835825.1 Methanoregula sp.
CAATCACACGCCCCAGAGAACTTTAACCGGATCACCTTTTAAAATGGTTGAAAAATCTCACAGCAGTTCCAGCGCCTGCTTTCCGGTCATCCCGTTCGTGACGCCGCGGTTCATTGCCGAGCGGTTCGTCTCCTTGACGATCCCTTTTAAGAGGTCATCAATGGTTGCGATGGACGGACCCGAGGACGGTTTCACCTTTGCTGCCGGGTAGCTGAACGAATCGAGCGCTGCTACGTCAAACGCGCCGCATCCGACCATGCCCACGTCCGTCTTTACCGCGACCAGGTTTGCCGGGCCAAGAGGGATGACGATCCCCTCTGCGACTTTCCGGGAGAGTCTGACTTCAGTCTTCTGCATAGTCTCAACTGAAATGGTTGCTGTTCCGGGAGAAGAATCCTGTGGGACGGGATTTCGATATCTTTATTCTTCCACAGTACCACTCTCCGTAGCAGTATCGGGGGAGACGCCATGGATACGGACGTAAAGAGAGTGCTTGACGATGTCCGGGGAGGCCACCGGATGAACGCTGAGGAGGCGCTCCTGCTCTTTTCTGTACAAGACCGCGATGTCTGGGAGATCGCTTCTGCTGCCGATGAGATGCGTGAACAGCGGGCCGGCACTGCCATCACCTATGTCCGGAACCAGAACATCAATGTCACGAACCTCTGCGTGAACGCCTGCGGGTTCTGCGGGTACTCAAAGAAGCCCGGCGAGGAAGGGATCTACTTCCACGACAAGGCCGAGATCCAGAGGAGGGCCGCCCTTGCAACAGAGCGGGAGTGCACGGAGATCTGCACGGTGAGCGGCCTCCACCCGGACTTTTCCGCGCAGTCCTACACGGATGTGTACCGCTGGATCCACGAGGCAGCGCCGGGAGTCCACCTCCACGCGAGCAACCCGATGGAGGTAGCCTATGCTGCCAGGAAGAGCGGCATGAGTACCGTGGAGGTGCTCGAGGCGATGAAGGAGGCAGGCTTAAACTCGATGTGCGGGACAGCGGCGGAGATCCTGGTTGACGATGTCCGGCAGGTGATCTGCAAAGAAAAGATACCCACAAAGGAGTGGGTCCGGATTATCACCGAGGCCCACGGACTCGGGATCCCTTCCACGGCAACCATCATGTACGGCCACTGCGAGAGCGAGAAGGACCGGGTAGCCCATCTCGCAATCCTGCGCGACATCCAGGATGAGACGAACGGGTTTACCGAGTTTGTCCCGCTCTCGTTCATCCACATGAATACCCCGATTTACCGGCAGGGAACGGCCCGGGCCGGGGCAACGGGACGGGAAGACCACCTGATGGTTGCTGTCTCGCGGCTCTTCCTCGACAATTTCAAAAACATCCAGGTCTCGTGGGTGAAGGAAGGGATCAAGATGGCCCAGCTCGGCCTGATCGCCGGTGCAAACGACCTCGGCGGGACGGTCTTTGAAGAGAGCATCTCAAAGGGCGCCGGGGCAACCAACACCGATTACCTTGATCCAAAGGAGATGCAGCGGATTGCACAAGACATCGGCCGGCCGCTCCGCCGGAGAACCACGCTGTACAAGCTGGTCTGACAGGAACGGGAGACGGGCCGGGATGAGAAGACGGGACCGGGAGATTACGGACCAGGCAGAGATGGAGGCGATCCTTTCCGAAGCACAGGTCTGCCGGCTGGCCCTTTTGGATGGCAGTGCGCCGTATATTGTCCCGCTCTGTTTTGCCTACGCGGACAACACCCTCTGGATTCACTCGGCCCGCGAGGGAAAGAAGATCTCCCTCATCAGGAAGAACCCGCAGTGCTGCGTGGAGGTCGACCTCACTGGCGGGCCGGTACCGGATGACCGGCCCTGCGGCTGGGAGTTCCGGTACCGGAGTGTTATCTGCACCGGCACGGCCTGCATAGTTGAGGGCTACGGGGAGAAGAAAAAAGGACTCAGCCTGATCCTGCGGCACTATCGCGCCGGGGAATACGACATTGCGGAACCTGAACTCGACCGCGTCTGCGTTGTCCGGATCGATATTACCGGCATGACCGGGAAAAAGTACGGGTACTAGAAGGCCTGTCAGTCATGGCTGGGTTTTAAAAGCCGCACGATCTTGTCCCCGATCTTCTGCGCCCGCTTCATGGCCTTCTCATCTTTCAAGACATCGCCCTCGTGGTATCCCGTGCCCTTGACGCACCCGAGTGAAGCGAACTCGTGCGTGGAGAGGAAGGCCTCGATCGTCTGGATGGTCCGGACCGCTCCCTTGTTGGCATGGACGGCGACTGCCACTCCCTTCTTGCCCGAGAGCTTGCGGTCATGGTACAGGGAATAGGTACGGTCGATGAAGTTTTTGAGCTGGCCGCAGACATCGTAGTAATAGGTCGGCGACCCGATGACAAGGACATCGCACTTCAGCACCTTCTGCGCCACGTCGTCCCAGTCATCGTTCTCGATGACGCACCACTTCTTCTCCTTGCACTTCTCGCAGCCAAGGCAGGGCAGGATTTTCCTGCCGGCAAGGGAGACAAACTCGGTCCTGATGCCCCCCTCCTCGCACCGACCGAGGACTGCCCCGACCAGTTCCGCGGTATTCCCCTTCTTGCGCATGCTTCCCGAGATGCCCAGGACCTTTACTTCCCTCATATGATACCCTTACTGCCCTCCCGGTTCATGATAGTTGTGGTGACTGCAACGAGCCCGAGGTTATTGAAGGCGGAGATGATCTCGTCATGAGGATTTTTTTTGCGGGAGAAGAGATGGGAGGGGCAGCGGCAGTCGCTGCACCCAAAGGAGGGAACTGAGTCCTCCCCAAGCTCTTCTGCAAGCCTGCACTCAAGCCGGTCATCGGTCAGCGCGTGTACCGTATACCGGAGAGAAAAGCGGTCCGAGCAGGAGAGATAATCGATATGCCACTTCGGCCGCTTGTCCTTGGCCTGGGAGAGGATGACATGACGGGAAAGCCGGGCAAGCCCCCCGCTGCCGAGCGCTGAGCCGACATAGACGTGCCAGCCCCTCCGGAACGTAACGGGGCCGAGCGCCCCAATGCGTACGGTGCACGCGGGGTTTTTGAACACCAGACAGTAGATGCCCTTATCCATAACCGCTCTTCATCAGGCCGACCGCAGCGGCAATGCACCGGCTGCCGCCCTGCTCTGTGGGCTCCCCGTGCCCCGCATAGAGCCCTTCAACCTCCAGGGCTGCGAGGCGATCGAGCGACCGGGCAAGCTCGGTCCTGCTCCCGCCCGGGAAGTCGTACCGGCCGAAGTAGCCGTCGGCAAAGACGGTGTCCCCTGAGATCAGGACCCGGTCCTTTTCTGAATACAGGCAGATACAGCCGGGGGTGTGGCCCGGGGTGTGGATCACTTGGAAATCCCCGATGGTATCACCTTCAGCGAGCGTGATATCGGGAGCAATCCCCGGCGACCGGGCGCCAAAGTTCATCGAGAGGCTGTGGAGATCCTCGACAAGTCCCCGTGCATCGGCCTTATGGATGGCGATCTTCGCCTTACACATGTGCGCGATCTCCTTGACATGGGCGATGTGGTCGTAGTGGCAGTGGGTCAGGACGATGGTGTCGATCGCTTCCTTATACGGGGCTACCGCCATCGGCATCACGCCGGCATCAACGAGAATGTTGCCGATAACGTACGAGTTCGCAAAGATCGATTCGCCGGGTATCCACCTGACCTGCATGCACAATAATAAGGACTCACAGCAGATGTTTCTTATGGATTTGCTCATCCGCAGGTGCCGGAAAGGCCTCCCCCGTGAACTGGGGGCCGTGGCGAAAGCGGAAGGAATGGAGCCGGCAGCGCTCGCACGAGGTATTGCATCGGGCAGGATTGCGGTCCCGAAGAACCCGGCCCGGAAGCACAGGGCATGCGCCATTGGTGAGGGCTGCACGGTCAAAATCAATGTCAATATCGGTACCTCGGGCTCCCGGTGCGACCCGGCGCTCGAAATGAAGAAGGCGCAGGCGGCGCTCGACAATGGCGCCGATGCCTTAATGGACCTCTCTACGGGAGGCGACCTTGTCGCGATCCGGAAGAAGATCTTAAAACTCGATACAACGGTCGGTACGGTCCCGGTGTACGAAGCGGTGCGCCGGGCCGGCAATGCCGGCGATGTCACGACCGACCTTCTCTTCAAAGTTATCCGCGAGCACTGCAAGCAGGGCGTGGACTTCCTCACGCTCCACTGCGGTGTGAATCTCCAGGCGCTCGAAGCCCTGAAGGCTGACCCCCGGCTGATGGGCGTTGTCTCACGGGGCGGCTCGTTCCACTGCGCCATGATGATGCAGCGGGAGGAGGAGAACCCGCTCTTTTCCGAGTACGACTACCTCCTTGAAATCCTCGCCGAATACGACGTCACGGTCAGCCTCGGTGACGGCATGCGCCCCGGCTGCCTGCAGGACGCCGGGAAGCTGGCGAAATCCGTGGAGTACAACACCCTCGGCCTCCTCGCTCGGCGGGCACAGGACGCCGGTGTCCAGCGGATGATCGAGGGCCCGGGCCATATGCCTCTCGACCAGGTGGGCTACAATGTGCGGATGATCAAGGAGATCACGGACCATGCCCCGCTCTACCTGCTCGGCCCGCTCGTCACCGATATTGCGCCGGGCTACGATCACGTGGTGGCAGCCATCGGGGGTGCAACGGCATGCCTGAACGGCGCCGACTTCCTCTGCATGGTCTCGCCCAGCGAGCACCTCGCCCTCCCGGATGTCGATGATATCGTTGAGGGAACCCGTGTAGCGAAGATCGCGGCCCATGTCGGTGATACGGTCCGGAAGCACGAGGGGTGGCGGGACGAGCGTGAGGTGCGGATGGCAGATGCCCGGCACGCTCTCGACTGGGACGCCCAGTTCCGGCTTGCCCTGTACGGCGACCATGCGAAGGGTATCCACTGCCGCGACGGGGAGATGGAGACCTGCTCGATGTGCGGGGATCTCTGTGCTGTGAAGCTGGTGAACGAGCTGTTCGGGACCGGGGCAGGGAAATTAGCCGGGACACCGGCCCGGAAGAAGAAGGGGAACTGAGGGAGATCTCGCATTTTCCGGGGCCTGGCCGGGCAACGGGGGACGGGTCCCGCGCTGTGGCAATGACTAACGGACCGCGGTTTGTTGTTCAG
>NZ_PIZH01000156.1 GCF_002835825.1 Methanoregula sp.
GTCTCCGGGTCGAGATCCGAAAGTTTGGTCATCAGCTCGTCGTGGAACATATCCGAAGGAAATACCCTGAGCCCGATGCCCTCGGCAGCGAGAATGAGGTTCTGGCAGCTGTGCCCGGCCTCGATCAGGGCGCTCCGGTACCCCCGGTTTCCCAGCGCCCAGACCGAGCGGTACGGCACGGCAACCCAGAGGAATGCCACTGCTGCCCTTGTCAGGATCTTGAAATTTAAGCTCGCTGTGCTCATCTCCATCGTCAGGTCCGAATCGATCCGTTCCGCAACAATACTGTGGGATTTCGGGAGGTACCGGTACAGGCCGGTCTCAAGCCCCTCGACCTCGTTTGCCACAAAAAAGATCTCCAGCGGATAGCGCGAGCCGCTGGAAGGGACGTTCCTGAGCTGGATGGTCTCCGCTACAATCTTCCGGAATCCCTGCATGCACCAGAGGAGGTACGAGAGTTCCGCGAGCGTGACAGAGGAACGCGAGAAGAACCCCACAGGCTCCCAGGTTGCGATGGCGTTTCTTACGGGAATCTCCCCTCCTTTGAACTTCTTCGGATCCGGGAGCCGGATTGTTGTCTGGCCTTCCTTTACCGGGAGCTCATGCGGGGGCTCCGGCTTTCTGAGGACAAGGTCCACCGTGGAATAATCAGGGTACCGGGTCCTTTCCATGAATTCCTTACAGATTGTGCTCATTGTTTCATGCTCCAGAAAACAGGACTCCTAAAAATTGTATACCTGGTTACCGGGATGCCCCGGAATACAGTGTGTGATACGAGACAACTGGTTCATGCTGCTGCTTTTAGGTACAGGTTAGCGTAGACAATCTGGCCCTTGCTTTTGGGGTGCCTCTCGCCAAGGTCGCCGATATAGTGGTCGAAGGTTTGCGTAACACCATCGACTTCCTTCTCGACCGTGCCAACTTTCTGGTACCCGGGCATCATGAACTTGATCTTCCCGAGCACGTACATGTCGCCCTTGACCATCTGGCCGCCGACACGGCCCTCGACATCGCCCTTGATGATAACGGTGCCACCTTCTGCATGGGGTGCGACGTGGATGAATGCGTTCTTCTCAATGATGATGGTGCCGCCGAGCATGAAGGTCCCGATATCATTGCCGGCACTGCCCCTGATCCGGATCGTGCCGCCCTTCATGCCCCTCCAGTCGCCACGGTACGCGCAGCCGACATGGTTCTTGGCATCGCCATCGATAAGGATCTCGCCACCCTGCATCTGGATGCCGCAGAACGAGTCAACGTTACCCGTGACATAGATCTTTCCACCCTTCATCCAGCCGCCGAGATACATGTCGGCATTGCCGTTGACCGTGACGGAGCCGGCCGTCATTTTCGAGCCAATGTATTTTACCCGGGCGCAGTCGCCGTTGATGATAATATCCGTGTCCGCCGCAGTCTCGCCGGCATTTCCGGAGACCTCGAAGAAGTCCCCGATCGTCGTCACGATCTTGCCCTCGTGACCCGTAAGCCCGGCGATCTGCTGTGCGGTCTTTCCTGCAAACGCATCGGGTGTGATGCTGTAACCCTCGAAGATGAGCTCGGGGGTCTTGATCGGTTTTAACGTTACGGTTGCCATGGTTGCATCAGGCCTCCACTTCAACATCGATAACCATCGGGTGCGGGGCAAGATAGTCCCGGACCACGTAGTTGATGAGGTCAACCGTATAGTCCTTCGTGAAGCTCTGGGCAATATCGCGTTTGACCTGCGCGTTCTCGGGAACCTTTGCATTGACCCAGACCGTCTTCTTGTGGCCATTGCTGACAACCTCGCCATCCCGGACCACGATCTCGCCCGATTTGACAAAGCATGCTGCACGCTGGAATGCTGCCTCGATCTTTTCGGGATCTTTGGGCATGTCCTTGTAGTTGAGGTCGAGGACCATCACATCACCAAGCATGCCGGGAGCAAGCCCCCCGTAATAGGCACCAAGGCCAAGACATTTTGCCGGGCCGGACCGGGTCATCTGGGCGATCTCGAAGAGGGTGAGTTCCCGGTCGATGCCGTGGATGTGGGTTGCATCGATGACCTTGTCCTTGTGTCTGAACGAGTCGAGGGTAGCCTCGCGGGCTTTCTTTGACATCAGCCACTTGATAACGCGGGGGTACCGGGTGAACGGCCCTGCGTTCGGGTGATCGGTGGTGACGAAGGTCCGGCTCATGTCCTGTGCAAAGAGTGCCAGTTCAAGGCCGATCGCCCACTGGATGTCGCAGACCTTGACGTTCGGGTCGTAGATGTACGGCACCACGCCGGCTGCGGTCTCGAGCTCGACATCGACATTGGCCCACTTCAGGTGATTGAGCCCGCGGAGGTGGTGCTCGAACGGGCCGTCTGCTGTCATCGTGGTCGTCTCATCGAACGTGACACAGCCGAGGTCGACCGTAATGGCCTTGTTCCTGTTCACGTAGTCCATGACCTCTTTTGCGCCCGACTCGAAGTCTGCCCAGCCGGTCCCCTTGTAGGAGTGGAACTGGATATGGGTCGAGTGCATGACCTGCTCGCGACCGAACTTGTTCTTTGGTTTGACCTGCTCGGCAAGTTTCAGCGAATCGATGGTCAGCTGGTAATTGCCGGGGTTGCCAAGATCGTTCTGGTGGATATGGATCGAGTGGGGAAGACCGAGGTATTCGTTCGCTTTCATCAGCCCGGTGATGATCTGGCGGGGGGTGGTCTCGAAGTACGGGACCGGGTCGTCAAGAGCGATACAGTTCAGGCCCCAGCCCCATGCCGCCGTGCCGCCGGGGTTGACGATCTTGATGCCGAAGCCCTTGGTGGCCCTGAGGAGCCAGGCAATGTACGCCGCGGTGTTCTCGACCTCGCCTTTCTTGAGATAGTCCATCACGAACCAGTTGTTGCCAAAGACCGGGAGTGCGGCTTCATCAATGATCGGGGTGTCATGGATCTCCTCGTGGACATGCGGGGCGAGCAGCGGGGGCATTGCCGCTTCCATCACAAACGAGTACCCCATCCGGGCGTATTCGTAGCCGGTCTTGAAGACCGTGGGGATCGAGAAGCCGGACTCCATGCGGTAGCCGTTCTTCTGGGCCATGTTGCCGCGGACGATTCCTGCCCGGAACTTGTCCTCGGGACGCATCAGCCGGCCCGCGTTGACCTTGGGCCCGGCTACGTGGGAGTGGACATCCACCCCGCCGGCCATGACGACCTTGCCTTTCGCGTCAATGACTTTGGCAGAGGAGCTGACCTTCTCAACAATCTTTCCATCCTTGATGGCGACATCGCCGACATCGCCATCGATCTTGCGGGCCGGGTCGACAACAAAGCCGCCTTTGATGATGAGTTCTCTGGATGCCATCTTCAGCTCACCGCCGGGTTCTGGGGGTATTTCCGGTCTTCTTTTGCCGCAAGCCAGATCGGCTGGGTGTTCGTCAGTTCGCACATGCGCTCGTAGACCATATCGAAGAGTTCCTCGTCGCTCGGGACGCCGGGCAGGCCCTTGATGACGGCCCGGAACTGGATCGGGACATTGTCCATGCGGTAGACAACCCCCGGCTCGTCCACGCCCGCTATACGGACGGGAATGTGGAGGTCGGCGATCTCGCTGGCCATGCAGAAGTTCGGGTCAACAGTAATGAACGGGTGCTTCTTCAAGTGCTGGACAGCCTGGATGGGGAAGTGTGCTCCTGCATCGGTCCCTACATTGACAAAACAGTCCACCTCGTCGCGCATTGCAAGGTCGACCGAGCTCGTCTCGCCCGGGTTCATGTGGGCGTGCGAGCCTTTCGAGAGGTCGATGCAGTACGGGAACCCGAACTGCCAGGACCAGACCTGGCCGGGGCCGGCAATGTTGTAGTGGCCCCGCATTGCCATGATCGAGCACTTGGTGTGCTCGTTGAGGTCGCGCGTGTAACTGATGGCAGCGTCCACATTGTGGTTGCGGCCATCGGAGTGCGTGCAGCCCATGCCGAAGAAGATCATGCAGAACTTGGCCTTCTTCATGATCTCGACGGCCTCCTTGATCTTCTCGCGGGGGATGCCGGCAACCGTCTCGGGGATCTCAAAGCCTTTGAGCACGGTGCGGAACGCGTCGAAGAGCTCGTAGTCGTGCCCCTGGTCGAGCATCAGGTGGTGATCGGCAAGCTTTGCGGTATCGGTCTCGCGCGGGTCAACACAGAGAACGGTCCGCTGCATCTGGCCCTTCTGGGTGAAGTAGCCGCGGGGGAAGATCGAGTACCGCGACGTGTGGCGGGGGTGGGCGTGCATCGGGTTGCAGCCCCAGAAGACCACGACATCGGCACGGTTCTTGGCCTCGCCAAGGGTGCAGCTCGGGTACCCGTTGTCGAAGATTGCAAGGAACGAGGGGCCATGGCAGATGGTTGCGCAGTTGTCGAGCACCGCACCGGCCTTCTCGGCGATGCGGGCGACTGCACTCATGCCCTCGCAGTTGGTGGAGCCAAAGCCGTAGATGAGAGGTTTTTTCGCGTTGAGCATGGTCTTTGCCATCCAGTCGACTGCCTCGGCATACGGTATCTCCTTCATGGAGCCGTCGGGCTGGCGCATTCGCGGGAGCTTCGGGCGGGTGGGATCGTTTGCATGGTGGAACAGGTTGTTCCCGATGATGCAGGCATTGTGCACTTCGAGGATCTTGGTTTCGTCATCGGAAACGAGCACTTCAATGTCGTCGCAGGACGACCCGCAGTACGGGCATCCCACGCCTTTGATAAGCTTAGGCATAATTACTGACCTCCTTGCCAGAGCCCGACCGAGCCCTGAACGAGCTCAAGGGCAGATTTTAGTTTTTCGTTTGGTGCAGGTTCGACCGTGACCGGAAAGCCGCTGTACTGCGGGGTGCCGGTGGACTGGGTCCGGGGCGGGACCACCTGGTTTGCCCAGACGCCCTGCCGGATATGGGCAAGACCCGGCGGGCAGTATTGGGTGGGCTCGATGGCCTTGACAATAACGGTACCGCACTCACTGGGCACGCGGATGTTGGTGTTCTTCCAGATGCCGGCCCGTTTGATGTCGTCCGGGTGCATCTCGGAGATGGAGCAGGCATCGAAATAGTCCGGGTTTGTCTTTCCCTTCTCCATGGACTCGCCTTCC
>NZ_PIZH01000157.1 GCF_002835825.1 Methanoregula sp.
GGGTGATGAGGCCGTTCTGCGACATGAGCACGACAAGCCCCGTGGTGACCGAACTCGACTGGAAGATGTTGGTGACAAGGAAGCCGAACGCAATCTGCAAAAAGACCGTATCCATCATCCCCATCAGTTCCAGGAGCTGGGGATCGGTACGGTACGGGGCCATCACATTGGAGATGAGGGTCAGGGAGAAGAATACGAGACCGAAGTAGAAGATCGGCCGGCCGAAGATCCGGTATTTCCCCGGCACCAGCCCGATGACAAAGCCGATGAGAATAAAGATGGGGGCAAATGCCGTGAAGTTTAAGGCAACCAGCTGCGAGGTGAGGGTTGTACCAAGGTTCGAGCCGAAGATAACCCCCAGCGATGCGGCAAACGAGATGATGCCTGCGTTGACGAGCCCGACGGTGATGATGGTGGTGGCATGGCTGGACTGGACAATGGCCGTGACAATGCCACCGACAGCGGTGCCCCGTAAGGGAGTCTTGGTCAGGTTCTGGATGAGGTCCTGGAGTTTGTCCTTTGCAGCAATCTGCACCTCGCGGGAGAACTGCTCGATGCCGTACAGGAAGAGGATGATACCGGGGATGATGGCAAAGAGGAGTTCCCACGAGACCATGACCTGGATTCCCCCGGCGCAGATGCCGTACAGATGATCCGGCCCTGATTATGAAAAGGGTTTTGGAACAGGGCAGGAGATCTTGGCTGGATCCTCCCATAATCTCCTGTACAGCATGTTCACGGGTAATTACCCCCCGAAGAGATCCGGTGGAGGACCCTTGCATAGACCTCCATGACATCCCCCCGGTCGAACCGGTATACGTCCTTGTCGAGCGACTCTTTTGTCTTTTTATCCCACAAACGCATCGAGTCCATGCTTATCTCGTCCCCGAGATAGATCGTCTTTCCGGCCTTACCGAACTCGAGTTTGAAGTCCACAAGAGTGATGCCCTGCCCTGCAAGGAATGCAGAGAGATGACGGTTGACCAGAAGCGCAGTCTCTTTTATGGTTTCGAGTTCCCGGGGAGTAGCTATGCCAAGCGCCGCAATGATCTCGTCATTGATCATGGGATCATGGCGGGAATCGTCCTTGTAATCGAGAACAACCAGTGGCGGGTGGAGCTTCTGCCCTTCTTTGAACGGGTAGTTGCGGACGAGCGAGCCTGCTGCATAATTCCTGACGATCACCTCAAGGGGGATCATGCTGAGCCTGCGTACCTCCATCCGGGTATCATCCAGCATCCCGATAAAATGGGTTTTGATGCCCTGTTTTTCCAGGAGCTGGAAGAAGAAGGAGGAAACGGCTGCATTACAGCTGCCCTTGCCTTTCAGCGTATCCTTTTTCCCCCCATCGAATGCAGTGATATCATCACGGAATTCTACGATCAGTCGTCCAATGTCATCTGTTTCGAATACCGACTTAACCTTGCCGGATTGCAGGAGTTTTGTCTGTTTCAGGATAATTCCTCCCTTTACAGGTTTTTCTCGTTCAGGTATGGTCTTCAACAATGCCCCATGTCTTAAGGGCCTGCTGGAGTTCTTTGCTCTTGTACTCGCGGGGGGGCACACCTTCAACGACAGCGTTGAGCATGTCGCGTGCGGCTTTCGCACCGGCAATGGTCCCTTTGGGATGTCCGTGGATCCCCCCGCCCATCTGGATGATCACGTCATTGCCGAACCCCCGGACAACGTACGGAAGGTGTCCCGGGTGAAGGCCCCCGGATGCAACGGGGAAGACAGGTTTTGTCCCGTACCATTTCTGTCCAACGGCGAATTCGTCGCTGGCGACATCATCCAGGACCAGCGCGTCCCTGCTGCGGAGCACGGACTGCGGGCCGGCATCGACCATCTTGCCGACCATGGATCCGATATGCAGCTGGTCGAGCCCGCACAGGCGGAGGAACTTCGATAGGACCAGCATCGAGATCCCGTGCTTCTCGTTCCGCGTGTAGGCCGCGTGCATTGCCCGGTGGGCATGCAGCACCAGGCCGAGATCCTCGTTGTGCTCCCGCAGGCTCTGGAGCGCCGGCCATCCCGCGATGCAGACATCGATCATGATGTACTCTCCGCCCAGCTTGTGCACGTATTCAGCCCTCCTGATGATCTCTTCGGTTGTTGCAGCGGTGATGTTGGCCATGTACATCTTGCGCTCCCCGGTCTTTCGTTCGGCCCGGTCGCGTTTTTTCAGGGTCTCCTTCACGCGTTTATCGAAGGGATTGAAGGCCTGTCCGGTGAGGTTCTCATCATCTTTGACAATGTCCACTCCCCCAACCCAGGCATCGTACGCAACCTGTGCATGGTCTTTGGTGTTCAGTCCCATCTTGGGTTTGACGATCGTACCGATCAGGGGACGCTTGGGGACTTCTACCAGTTTCCGGATCCCTTTGATCCCAACGGCCGGCCCATAGTGTGCATTGACAATCTCCTTTGGCAGCCGGACATCCATCAGCCGGAGGTTGTTTACGCTTTTCATGCCAAATATATTGCCGGCAATGGATGCGAGGATACAGGAAATGTCGTACGGATCGTACGCCTCCACCGGATAGGCTGTGTCGACAATCCCGGTCTTCTCATCGATGCTGTAAACCTTCGCCGCAAGCCGTTGCGTGTACTTTTTCGCAGTTGTTATGGAAGTCCACGTGCCGATAGAGCTTTCTGTCACGGTATTCGCTGCTGCATCCTCAAGGGTCATTCCTTCTGCCGGCTCGATGTACCACCGGCAGATAACATCGGACTTTTTGGGTTGGTACCCGATCTTCAGGTATAACGATTCGTCTTTCATGAATAATCCTCCTCATTTACGCCGACAACAACAGCGTGTTCATAGCAGGCAGGGATCCCGTCGGCAGGGGTCTGGTCACAGGATTCACCTGATACCGGGTGCCACGGTCTTTCCGCCCGGTCCTGACAATCCCCACCTATGCTCTGCAACATTTTCCAGTGTAATTCAATCCGCTTTGCCTGCATCGCCACATCGTCTTTTCCTTTCATGATGTATCCGGTTATCCCGTTCATTGTACCACCATGAGTACATCCCCGTTCCTGACCGTGTCACCTGTATCCACGAAGATCTCGGCAACCCGCCCGTCCGCCGGGCTGTGGACCGGGTTCTCCATTTTCATAGCTTCAAGCACGAGCAGGGTATCGCCTTTCTTTACCAGGGCATTCCGGCTGACCAGGATCTTGAGAACCATCCCCTGCATGTTGCTCCGTACGCCTCCCGCCACCTCCCCGGCCGGGATCTTCCCGGGCGATATTTCCTGAACGGCAACCTTGTTCCCGCCCAGGGATACGATCCGGACAGAGAATACCTCGCCATCCACCTCAACTTCCATCTGATCGGGAATTCCTCCCGGTGAGGGTTGCGGGGATTGTTTTTTTGGCAGGTCTTCGGCTTTTTTTTCGCCTTTCAGGAATGCGGGGGCGATGGCCGGATAGAGGATATACGTGAGCACATCCTCCTCTTTCCTGACCAGCCCGGCAGTTACCGCTTCGCTCTTCATTTTCTCGTACGCGGGTTCGAGCAGATCGGCCGGGCGGACGGTGACGACCGGGTCATTCCCGATTACCAGCTTTCTGACCCCGTCATTCACCGGTGCCGGGGATTTCCCGTACATCCCGTGAACATAGTCCCTTACTTCCTGGGTGACGGTCCGGTACCGCTCACCGCCCGCGAGGACATTCAGCACTGCCTGTGTCCCGACGATCTGGCTTGTCGGGGTCACGAGCGGCGGATACCCAAGATCTTCCCGTACCCGCGGGATCTCGGCAAATACCTCTTCCAGCCGGTTAAGTGCGTCCTGTTCCTGCAACTGGGATACGAGATTGGAGATCATCCCCCCGGGGAGCTGGTAGATGAGGACATCGCTGTCAACCCGTTCGGAGATAGGGCTGATGAGGCCGGCATACTTCTCCCGGATCTGCATGCAGGTATTCCTGACGGTCCGGAGCTGTAGCAAATCGATCCCGGTGTCCCGGGGAGTGTCCCTGAGCGCGGCTACCACGCTCTCGGTTGGCGGGTGGGAGGTCCCCATCGAGAGCGGGGACATAGCTGTATCGAGAATGTCGACCCCGGCATCGATTGCCGCCTGGAAACTCATCGGGGCGATACCGCTCGTGCAGTGGCTGTGGAGGCAGACCCTGACATCAACCGCTTTTTTGATGCCATGAATAAGATCCTGCGCATCATGAGGCATGATCAGGCCGGCCATATCCTTGATGCAGAGAGAATCGCACTCATGGGTGTAGAGCTCCTCAGCCATCTCGATGAATGATTCCGTGGTATGGACCGGGCTCGTCGTGTATGACAGGGTGCCCTGGAGGTGTGCCCCGACGTTTTTCACCTGCTGCATGGACCGCGTCATGTTACGAATATCGTTCAGGGCATCAAAGACCCGGAAAATTTCAACACCGTTCTTATGGGCCGCTGTGATAAAGCGGTCAACCACATCATCCGGATAATGGCGGTACCCCACCAGGTTCTGCCCCCGCAGGAGCATCTGGATCGGTGTACGGGTCAGTTCCTTCTTCAGGATCCGGAGGCGTTCCCACGGGTCATCGTTCAGGAACCGGATGCAGGTGTCGAAGGTTGCGCCGCCCCAGGCTTCGACCGAGAAAAACCCGCAGGTATCAAGGCCCCGGGCAAGCGGGATCATGTCCTCGGTACGAAGCCTGGTTGCCATGAGCGACTGGTGGGCATCGCGGAGTGTCGTGTCCGTGATGCGGACCTTCTGAGTATCCTTAACGTTCATCAGTATACCTTCACTTTCTTCCTGTGCCGATGTTCGGCCTGCCGGTCTCCTGCCGGAAGTCCGGATCACCGGCGATCCGATTTCCTTCATCTTCAGTGATTTCTCCCTGGAGGTTTCCTGAATACTTGTCATTCCCGGGTAAATCTGTTATACCGGGGACCACGGCGATCGCGAGATTTTTGTCATCATGCTTATAACGGTTGCACCTGTTCCATCTCTTTGCCGATGAACGATCGGTGGACCTCGTGCTCCTCCGGTTCCGCGTTCCGGTTCCTGACTCCGATCATTGCCCCGAACCCCCTGACGGAGCAAAG
>NZ_PIZH01000158.1 GCF_002835825.1 Methanoregula sp.
TCACTGAGCATACAAGATACTCATCCAACGAATATGGAACGTAGTGACAACAAACCGAATAATCTCGAACCTGATACTCCATCTCCGCGTGTTTTCGGATGGAATAAAGCTGACGGTTAATTTGGGCCATGAGAAGGCGATCATTCGCCCTTTTTTACAAACGAACCCTCAAAAATATTTCAAGAGAATCCTTTAAGCGCAACGGATCCATTTTGTATCTATCCCGTTATACGAGACCGGTGAAGTCCCAAGGTTCATTCGTGAAACAGATCTTCACGTCAAAGCCTCATCAATTAATGTAAATGACAGATGACATATTCTCCCGGATATACAGGAAACGACGTCAATTAAAAGTCATTCTTAGTTGGATCCAGCAGGATATCGTGGGAGAGACCCGTGAGAGCAACAGCGCCGAGCGCACCAATCACACCCTCGCCTCCGATCAGCCGGATCCCAAAACTCTCTGCGGTTGCCTCTGCGATAGTCCGCGGGATGACCTTTGTCCGGACCATACGGCCGTACTCGCGGAGATTTTCAGGAACGATCAGTCCCTTACGGATGGCGAGCCCCCATTCCACGGACAATGATTCGTCAGCAAGGAACTTTTGTGTCTTTTCCACCAGCGCTGCGTACCGGCCAGGCTGCACAGCAACCTCAATAAAACTCGCTGAGTTGCCCGCAGTCTTCCGGAATACGGCAGGATTCAGCATCGCCACGTGATGGCTGATCGGGAGAACCCCTTTGATCCTGCCTACGTGATTCAGGAGAGCAAGAGCGAGAGCAAATGTTGCCCCCCCCTCATTAGAGTCGGTATCATCGATACCAATTGTCACTTTCATAAGGGCCTGCGTAGAGACCCGGCCCTCAACAAGATGCCCGTTGTGCTGCGATTCAACATGCACCACTCCTTCCGCACGGGCCATCATACCAGACAGGGAGTAGGCAGGACCTCCGATACACCGGATATGCTGCACAATCAGGTCATCCCGGCATTCAATTCCGCATACGCCCACAGCGGACTTCGGGAAGAGACCAATGGATATTTCAGATGATCCGAGACGGCCGGATTCGCGAAGGAGGGTGCCGTCCCGCTCGACACGAGAGAGCACACCCCCGGCAAGTGCGTGATGGTGCCCGCAGAACGCAGCGCAGGCTCCGCTCATACAGTCATGATAAATCTCGACACTGGATCCGTCAACGGTTGTGAAAATCCGCTTGCAGGTGCTTGAAGGAACGGCACTGATGGCAGCATACCGCGCCGGGCTCCTCCCGCGTTTCTCGCCCCTAATGAGGACACATCCTTCGCGGAGGAGCCGGGTCACCCAGTCCTGCGCTGTGCTCCGTGGGATACCGGCGGATTTCTGGATATCCGTTACCGTGAAATAGCCTTTGTCGAGGGTGAACTGGCGCATCAGGCGCAGGTAATCCCTGCGATGTTCAAGGACGCTGGACATGACAATTCCGGATAAAGAGCAGGTCCCCGATAATCGCGCTTGCAGTCTCGACCGACCCGGCACCCCGGCCGATCAGGGTGATCTCCTTTGCCATATCGACCTCAAGCGTGAGTGCATTGAGCGTTCCCTGCGTAACGAGCGGGTGGTTCTTTTCCAGGATGCGGGGAGAGACCCGGAGCAGATTCTTCCGGGGGATAGCCTCCGCGATTAAGCGAATGGTGCAGCCCTGTTCATCGGCAAGCCGGAGCGCATCCGCAGTGAGGAGATCGATCCCGGTCCGGTCGACGTCTTCGAGTTTTACCGCGTTCCCCCAGATCGTGTTTGCCAGGATCACGAGCTTGATAGCCGCATCGATTCCCTGGACATCATAGGTGGGATCGGCTTCCGCGTATCCCAGTTCGCGGGCCTCAAGGAGGGCTTGTTCATAGGTGAGCCCCTCGTCTGCCATCCGGGTAAGGATGAAGTTGCAGGTGCCATTCAGGATTCCATAGATGGCAAGGATCTCGTTTCCTGCAAGGCCGTGCTCAAGCACGTGCATGATGGGGATTGCTCCGGCAACCGTTGCCTCGTACCGGAACTCCACACCATTCTTCCTGGCGAGTTCTCTCAGTTCCTTGTAGTACAACGCAACCGGGCCCTTGTTTGATGTGACTACATGCTTCTTCCGGTTCAGCGCAGTCCGGATATACCCCGTTGCAGGTTCTCCCGATAGCGCGTTCGTCGGGGTCACCTCTATCAGGGCATCGTACTCTGCCTTTGCCACAACATCCGCTGCCATGACTCCCGGAGTTCCGCAGGAACCAGTCTTTCTTTTGGTGGCAAGAACGGATGCAATATCGATACCGGCGTTATTTATGAGACCGCTTTTCGAATCTGCAATTCCGGTGATAGTGAGCCCGAGATCTTTCTTTGCGATCATTTCTGCCACGCCACGGCCAACGGACCCGAGACCAACAAGAGCAACCTTCATGCAATCTCCTCCAGCGGCTCGATCATCAGCAGGTTCTTCTGATCCGATACCTTGCGGAGAATTTCCAGTGCAGACTCCATATCGTTCTTGCTGAGGGCCTTGATGGTGATGCGCGATGACGATCGTTCGTTGACCGCAGGCATACTCATCGAAAGCTCGCTCACTTCGGCAAAGCCGGTGGAGTCGATCCGGCCGACCGTGTCCGAGAGATCGGTGTGCATCAGGTGGCCGATGATGATGACCGTGCGCCGGTAAAGGAGGCGCTCCCGGTCGATGCGCTGGATGTGGACACCCTGTCCCTTGAGGATTGCAATCAGGTTCTCCAGTCGTCCCTCGGGTAACTCTAGGACGATCTGGACATTCAGGGTCTTTGTGTCCTGATCCGGTTCGCGCTGGTGGATGACGGCGATGATGTTCCCGCCAACATCCGAGATCGGCTTCAAAGCTGCCACCAGCTGGCCGGGCGAATCCTTCATCTCGAGTTTCATGGAGACCTGCAATTGTTCCACCTTCCCAGTAGTAGATCGCAACGAAAGATAAGTCTTTATTTTAATTTCAGCAGGCACTCTTCAGAGATTGCGGAGTTTCTTATCCACTTTCTCGAAAAAGTTCCTCTTCACATCGACAAACTGTGCCGGAACCGGGGATCTCCCGACCTGAATCATGCTGGATGTGCCAAGATCGATGGTCTGCTGACCGTCAAGAACCAGCTTCGCCGGCTTGGCACTCTCGAGCCGGATCTCGAGTCGCCTTCCCTCGCTGATAAGGTGCGGGCGTGACGAGAGCATATAGGGTGCCAGCGGTACGAGGAGGAATCCCTGGATCCGCGGATCAACGATCGGGCCACCGGCACTCATGGCATATGCGGTTGACCCGGTGGGTGTGCTTACTAAAAGCCCATCTGCCCGGAACTGTTCTGCCACAACACCATCGATGATTATTGAGAAACGCAGCATCTTTGCAGGGCGTGTCGTGACAATCAGGGCTTCGTTTAAGGCAGATCCAAGGGGGACTCCATCCTTTGCAAGGGAGATCCGCATACGATGCTCAACAGAAAAGCCATGACCGAGATTTTTAACGAACAGAGGAGCATCGGCCGGTTCGAGATCTGCAAGGAATCCCACCTCACCCCAGTTGATGCCAAGAACCGGTATCGGGCGGTCGAGCTGCTGGATGGTCCGGAGGATCGTACCATCCCCCCCTATGACAATGACAACATCTGCATCCACTCCGGCAAGGTCGCTGCCGGATTCTCCTGCTGCTGTTGCAGTATCGTGATCAAACTCTGCTGAACACCCGACATCAGAAAGAATGGACCGTATTTCGTGGGCAAATTCGAGAGCCTCTGCATTGTCAATGCGGGAAACAATTACGGCCTTCATTGTCGTCACCTCAGATACTCAATCACCTTATGGTGCAGGACACGGTTTGTTGCGACAATGCACCGCCCCACGGTAACCTCCTCCGGAAATGTGAGGGGTCTGCCATCCAAATCTGATACCGTTCCCCCGGCTTCGCTGCACACGAGCATCCCCGCTGCTGCATCAGTCACTCGGAGCGTCCCGCGCAGGTCGACGAACCCATCTATTCTCCCGCACCCGACATAACAGAGCTCGAGCGCTGAAGCCCCAAGAAGGCGCCAGCGCCGGATTTTCTGGCCCAGATGTATTACCCGGCTGGGATCAAACTTCCTGCCATAGACGCTGAGGGCACATTCATCGAGATTGGATACCGCAGACACCCGGATATCTCTGCCATTACATTCAGCAAATCGCCCTTTTTCTGCAGTAAAGGTCTCTTTGCTGGCGAGATTGCGAACATATGCTTTCTGGACAATTCCATTATTTGCATAGGCTATGGAAAGTGCGTAAAAGGGAATGCCGGCCACCGCGTTGAAAGTCCCGTCAACCGGGTCCAGGAAAATTGTGCCCTCCGGGCCATCGAAGGACACTTTGCCGGCCTCTTCGCTGATAAGAAGAGAACAGATCGGATTCTCACGGAGGATCTCAATAATGATATCCTCTGCAACCTTGTCAATAAGTTTTGTTGGCGTCCCGTCAGCACCCATGCAGACGGTTTTTCCACCTTCATGAGTACAGACAAGACTGCTGATAGCTGATTCAACCCTCCCGGCCATCAGGTCGCATGCAGAGAAAAAATCAGTGTTCATATATAGACGATTCCAGGAACTCCCGAATCCTGCGCTGTATTTATGTAATGCAACAGAGATAAAATAATAGCGCGTTTACTGTTAAAGCAAAAAATCAGGAGAAAAGAATGAAGGAACAGACGGAAATTGGAAAGATCAAGGAAGGCAGGTATATCGTTATCGATGAGGAGCCCTGCAAGGTTGTCGGCATCGCAACATCAAAGCCCGGAAAACACGGCGCAGCTAAAGCACGTATCGATGCGGTAGGAATTTTTGATGGCGTCAAACGCTCAATCGTATCACCGGTTTCGGCAAAAACCTATGTACCTGTTGTCGAACGGAAGAGTGGCCAGGTCCTCTCCATTGCAGGAAACATGGCCCAGCTCATGGACATGAAAGACTTCACCAACTTCGAGATCCCCATTCCGGAAGACAAGACGGGCGCTATCGAAGTGGGAAAAGAGTACATGTA
>NZ_PIZH01000159.1 GCF_002835825.1 Methanoregula sp.
GCTATAATCATCCCCCTTCTTTAGCCGGTCCTGACTCGAAGAACTTTTCAGGTTCTTCTCATGTCCCACATCGGAGATGGTATGACAAGTGGGGTAAATTATTCTTATTAAAAAGAAATTTTTCAGAAAAAAACAGACCCGTGCAGAAGAGCCCTTTCAGCAACCCTTCTTCACGCACTCCGCGATATACGCGCCGGCCTTCGATGTGCTGACCGCCTTCCCGCCAAGGTCCTTTGTCACAACGCCGTCTTTGATGCTCTTCTCGATTGCCCTGACAACGGCCGCCGCCGCCTCGTGCTCGCCGAGGTGGTCGAGCAGGAGGGATCCTGCCCAGATGGTGGCAATGGGGTTTGCCACGCCCATGCCCTTGTATTTCGGTGCCGACCCGTGGATCGGCTCGAACATGGAGGTGCCCTTCGGGTTGATGTTGCCGCCCGGGGCAAGGCCGAGCCCGCCCTGGATCATGGCGCCGAGGTCGGTGATGATGTCCCCGAACATGTTGGGCGTGACCACGACATCGAACCACTCGGGGTTCTTGACAAACCACATGGTGACGGCGTCCACGAAGTTGAATTCGGTGGCAACGTCCGGGTAGTTCTTTGCGGTGTCGAGGAAGACATCGCGCCAGAGGCCGTACACATCTGAAAGGACGTTTGCCTTGTCCACCGAGGTGAGCTTCTTCTTCCGCTGCATCGCAACGTCGAAGGCATAGGTCTGGACACGGCGGGCGCCCTCGCGGGTGATGACGCCTATCTGGTAGGCGATCTCTTCAGAGTCGCTCGTGACGTCGAGCCCGAACTTCACGTTGTAGATGTCGCGGACAACGTCAAGTTCGATCTTCTGGTGCTTCTTGAACCTGGAGCCGATCCCGACATAGAAGTCCTCGGTGTTCTCCCGGACCACCACGAAGTCGATGTCCTTTGGCCCCTTGCCGGCAAGGGGTGTCTCGACGCCGTCAAGGAGCTTGATGGGGCGGAGGTTGACGTACTGGTCGAAGTGGAACCGGAGCGCGAGGAGGATACCTTTCTCTAAGATCCCCGGCTTCACCCGGTCGTCCCCGATGGAACCGAAGTAGATCGCCTTGAACTTCTTCAGTTCGGCAAGGTCATCCTCCGTGACCAGCTTCTTCGTGGCAAGGTAACGGTCCGCCCCTATATCGAAGTCTGTCCACTGGATATCGAAGTTGAACTTCTCCCCTGCTGCTTCCAGTACTTTCTTTCCCTCGGCCACGATCTCCGGGCCGATCCCGTCTCCACCGATCGATGCTATCTTGTACATGCGGGTGTCTCCTTCAGATTCTTTGCATATTCCACGAGCCCGCCGGCATCGATGATGCCCTGCATGAACTCCGGTACCGGTTCAATGGCGTACTTCTTGTTGTCCGCCTCAATGAACCCCTCTTTGATGTCCAGACGGATCGCTGCCCCGTCGGCAATCTTGTCCGCATCCGGGCAGACGATTGGGAGCACGCCGACATTGACGGAGTTGCGGAAGAAGATCCGGGCAAATGACTGTGCCACCACGACCTTCACCCCGCCTCCTACGAGAGCGAGCGGGGCGTGTTCGCGGGAGGAGCCGCAGCCGAAGTTGCGTCCCCCGACAATGACATCGCCCGGTTTCACCTTCTTTGCATACTCGTCTCTCGTTCCTTCGAATGCATGCTTTGCCAGCTCGTCCGGGTTGTTGATGGTCAGGAAACGGCCGGGGATGATCGCATCGGTGTCGATATCGTCCCCGAATTTCCAGGTGCGGGCATTCTTCGCAACAGGGCCCGCCTCCGGTGCGATCTTCCTGACCGGGACGCTCTTCTTTGCTGCCATGTCAGACCTCCCTCGGGTCGGTGATCTCGCCCGTGATCGCGCTCGCCGCTGCCGTTGCCGGGGAGCAGAGGTAGACCTTGCCGTCCGTGCTCCCCTGCCGGCCCTTGAAGTTCCGGTTCGAGGTGGAGAGCGAGACCTCGCCGGGAGCGATCAGGCCGAACGCCCCTCCCATGCAGGGCCCGCAGCAGGGAGCCTCGACAAGGGCGCCTGCCTTCACGAACTTCTCGATGAGCCCTGCCTTCAGGGTCTTGAGATACTCGTCCCGCGATGCCGGGATGATGATGGTCCGGATTTTCGGGGAGAACTTCTTCTTGCCCAGCACTTCGGCAGCTTCTTTTAAGTCCTCGAACCGCCCGTTTGTGCAGGACCCGATGAAGACCTGGTCGACATGTGTCCCTGCCACTTTGCTCACAGGAACGCCGGTATCGACATTATGCGGCACAGCAACCTGCGGTTCGAGATCCGAAACGTCATATGAGCGCTTCTCGGCAAACGTTGCATCAGCATCGCTGTCCAGCGCGAACGGCCTCATCTTCCGGCGGCCTTTCATGTACTCCCACGTGACCTTGTCCGGGGCAACGATGCCTGCCTTGCCGCCCATCTCGATGGCCATGTTGCAGAGTGTCATCCTGCCGGCCATGTCGAGTTTCCTGACGGTCTTTCCGGTGAATTCGATGGCCTTGTAGGTAGCCCCGTCAGCCCCGATATCGTGGGCGATGGCGAGGATCAGGTCCTTTGCCCCGACGCGCCGGGGGAACTTCCCGGACACTTCCGCACGGATCGTCTCGGGCACCTTGAAATAGAGGGCACCGAACTTCAGGGCAAATCCCATGTCGGTGGACCCGATGCCGGTGGCAAATGCGCCTGCCGCACCATACATGCACGTGTGGGAGTCGGCCCCGACAACGATCTCGCCCGGGGCAGCCCGGCCTTTCTCGATCGTCACCTGGTGGCAGACCCCTTCATTGATGTCATAGTTGTGGATGTCCTGCTCGGCAGCAAACTTCCGCATGTAGACATGGTTGTTTGCCGCCTCGATGGAATCGGCCGGGATCTGGTGGTCGAAGAGCATGATGACACGCTTTTTGTCGAACACCGTCTTCCCGCCCATCTCATAGAACTTCTGGATGGCAAGCGGGCCCGTGATGTCGTGGATCATCGCCCCGTCAAGGGGGGCCATGACCACTTCGCCCGCCCGTATCTCCCTGCCACACTTTTTTGAGAATATCTTCTCCACGATTGTCGCTGCCATGCTCAATCGTCTTTACTATTGACACGCCCTTCTCATGTAGTTTCTGTGCACCACATTTCATGCACCGCCATGACTGCGACCACATTCGCAGTCAAAGTAAGGTTTAATCCCGTTTCTGGCCAAGATAATGCGAATACCATGATGCGAAGACTGAACTTCCTCTGTATTGCGCTCGCCATCCTCATGGTGGCCGCGGTTGGTACCGTTGCAGCTGCAACGGGAGATTCGTCAACAGACAAGGTCATCCATGCCCAGGGAAGCGGCAATATCATCGGCACGCCCGACCGGGCGCAGGTGACGTTGTCCGTCCAGACCGAGAATTCCGATGTCAAGGTGGCCCAGGAACAGAACGCCGCCAAGATGACAAAGGTCATCAATGCCCTTGTGGCGGCCGGAATCCCCCGTGATGCCCTCAAAACAACCGGCTACAACATCTATGCGATGTATGACGACTCCGCCAAGGGGTTCCTTGACCCCAAAGTCAAGTCTTACCAGGTGACGAACACCTTAACCATCACTCTCCATGATGTATCCCGGACCGGGGAAGTGATCGACCTTGCGGTTGCAAACGGTGCTAACCAGGCCAACTCCATCCAGTTCATGCTCTCGGATGCACAGGCCACCGCTCTGCGGAATGAGGCTTTAAAGAAGGCTGTGACCAATGCCCGGGCAGATGCTGAGGCAGTTGCCGGTGCCATGGGTGTCAACATCACCGGAACGGGGACCGTCGAAATCTACCAGAGTTACATGCCGGTCGTCTTCTCCAACTATGCGCAGGATGCAGCCGGACGCGTGGAAAAGGCTGCAACCACCACCCCCATCCAGTCCGGGGACATTACGGTCACTGCGCAGGTCTCTGTAACCTACACCTACCAGTAATCCCTTTTTTTCCCGCTGCACGCTCTTCACAATGTTTTTAATTTCGCAGCGTGATCATTTCATAAAACCTGTATGAGTGCCGGTTTGTTCCGGCAGACGATAGTAAAAGGATAGTAAAACCTCGAATATCCATCAATCAGCGGATACAATAGGATTGATTTTCACAATGGAGCGTACGATCGGTTTTAAGGAGCGAAGGTATATCGAAGAGTTGCGAATTCTCACCAAGGCAACAGCCCTTGACTGCGTCATCGACGACCGGTTCGACCGGGTCATCTACGTGATCCGGCAGGGCGACATGGGCCTTGCGATCGGGAAGAAGGGTGAAAACATAAAACGATTGCAAAATGTCCTCGGGAAGCGCATCGAGATGGTCGAGTTCGCTGAGACACCGGATGCGTTCATTGCCAATATCTTCAAACCCGCCGAGGTCACGAAGGTGGAACGCCCGTCACCGGACGCGCCGGTGAACGTTCTCGTCCGGCAGAGGAGCGATCTTGGGATCGCCATCGGGAAAGCCGGGTGCAATATCGAGAAAGCCCGGATCCTCACCCGGCGGTTTTACAACACCGAGGTCGGGGAAGTCCTGCTCGAAAAGGAGGAAGCATGAAGACGACTGCTGACCCAAAGGTCCTTGCCGAACTCTGGGAGATCATCTGCGACCGTGCCGATCGCCCGAAGGAGGGGTCCTATACCACCCGGCTGCTGGCGGATGAGAAGGGGATCGACAAGGTGCTGGAGAAGGTGGGTGAAGAGTCCACGGAGTTCATCCTTGCCGTCAAGAACGGCGTTCCGGAGCGGACGGCAAGCGAGGCTGCCGACCTTTTCTTCCACGTGCTCGTGGCGCTGCGTGCGTCTGGTGTGAGCCTTGCGGATGTGCTGGAAGAACTGGAACACCGCCGGAAATAACACGGGTTTTTTATCTTTCTCTGCTCTGTAGAATTCCACTGCTATTTGTATGTGTTCCCCCCTCCTGCGCCTCCGACTGGTTTGAAAAACCAGGAGGATGAGAAGAACGCGGATGCGTTCTTCGAAGGTCGGCTTATGCCTCCCTTCTCATTGTCGAGGTTCTGATGA
>NZ_PIZH01000160.1 GCF_002835825.1 Methanoregula sp.
AGGAGGAGCTCCGCGACCAGTACGAGGAACTGGCGGCCGGGGGGCAGCGTGTCCGCGAGAGCCAGGAGCGCTACCGGAGCATCATCGAGAACTCTCCCTATGGCATGCACTTCTACGATCTGGACCCGGGCCGCGGGCTCGTGTTTGCCGGTGCGAATCCCGCTGCTGACCGGATCCTCGGCATCAGCCACGAACTGCTGGTCGGGAAGACCATTCTTGAGGCGTTCCCCGGCCTTACAGAAACGGAGATCCCTGCGAAATACCGCGACGTGGCAGAGTCCGGGATTCCCTGGCAGACCGAGCAGGTGATATACGACAAGGGCGTGATACACGGTGCTTTTTCCGTCACGGCTTTCCGCCCTGCGAGGGGTTCCATGACTGCCATGTTCCTTGACATAACCGGCAGAAAGAAAGCCGAGATGGAGCGCCAGGAGAGCGAGGAGCGGCTCCGGCTCTTTATCCAGCAGGCTCCGGTCGCAATCGCCATGTTCGACAACGATATGCGCTACCTTGCTGCCAGCCGGAGGTGGCTGGCCGACAACCACCTCGGGGACCGCGATATTGCCGGTCGGTCCCATTATGAGATCTTTCCCAATCTCCCTGAAGACCTCAAAGACGCCCACCGCCGGGCCCTCGCAGGGGAGGTAATCTCATCGAGCGAGTACCGCTACGTGCACGAGAACGGTGCCGTCCAGTGGTTTACCTGGGAAGTGCGCCCGTGGTACACAAAAGGGAAGATTGTCGGTGGCATCATCCTTTTTTCCGAGGATATTACGGGCCGTAAAACTGCTGAGGATGCCCTCAACGAAAAAACCGAGGAGCTGGACCGGTTCTTCTCTGCAAGCCTTGACCTGTTCTGCATTGCCGGGATTGATGGCACCTTCCGCAGGCTGAACCCCGAGTGGGAGCGGACCCTCGGGTATACGCTCGCCGAACTCGAAGGACACCGGTTCCTCGACTTTGTCCACCCGGATGACCTGGATGCAACGCGTGCAGCGGTGGGCGAACTCAGCAGCCAGAAAAGCGTGCTCAACTTCACGAACCGGTACCGGCGCAGGGACGGCAGCTACCGCTGGATCGAGTGGCGTTCCTTCCCGAGAGGGGACCTGATCTTCGCTGCCGCACGGGACATCACCGAACGCAAGCAGTTCGAGGATGCCCTGCAGCAGAGCAGGGCTGAACTGAGTGCGATCCTCGAAGGAACGCCAGTCCTCCAGTTCGTCATCGGCCGCGACCACCGGATCATCGCGTGGAACAAGGCGCTCGAAAAGTACAGCGGCATTCCTGCCGCAGAGGTGCTGGGGACGACCCTGCAGTGGCGTGCGTTTTATTCGGAGAAACGGCCGGTCCTTGCCGATCTGCTGGTCGACAATAATACCGATGACCTCTCCAGATGGTACGGCGGAAAACTGAACCCGGCCCCGCATGTCGAAGGCGGGTACGAAGCAACGGACTTCTTCCCCGCCATGGGCCCCTCCGGTACCTGGCTCATGTTCACGGCAGCGCCGGTACGGGATGCGGACGGGACAATCATCGGGGCGGTCGAGACGCTCAACGATGTTACCGATCGGGTCAGGGCAACGGAGGCCCTGCGCGAGAGCGAGAAACGCTACCGCGACCTCTTCGAGATCACAAACGCGGTCATGCTGATCATTGACCGGGATACCGCGACCATTGTCGAGGGCAATGCCGCCGCCTGCAGGTACTATGGCTATACCCCGGAAGAACTCCGTGGCCTGCCCGTAAGCGCCATCAACACGCTGGATACTGATGATATCCGGCGTGAAATGGACCGTGCAGCAAGCCGCGACGGCCTCGTCTTCCAGTTCCGGCACCGGAAAAAGAGCGGGGAAATCCGGGACGTGGAGGTTTTCAGCGCCCCGGTGACGATAGCCGGTAAACTGCTGCTGCACTCGATCGTCCAGGATATCACGGAGCGCAAACAGGCCGAGGAGGCCCTCCGTGCAAGCGAGGAGCGGCTCCGGCTCTTCATCCGGCACGCCCCGGCAGCACTTGCCATGTTCGATACCGGGATGCGCTATATTGCGGCCAGCCGCCGGTGGATGGCCGACTACCACCTCGGCGACAGCGATATTGCCGGCCATTCCCATTACGAGATCTTTCCCGAACTTCCCGAGCCGCTGAAGGCCATCCACCGCCGCGGGCTTGCCGGAGAGGTCATCTCTTCTGCCGAGGACCGGTTTGTCCGGAGCGATGGTTCAGTCCAGTGGCTGGCATGGGAGGTGCGGCCCTGGTACACGACCGGCAATACCATCGGCGGCATTATCATCTATTCTGAGGACATCACCAGAAGAAAAGAGGTGGAAGAGAGCCTCCGGGAGAGCGAGGAGAAGTACCGGTCGCTCGTGGATGTCTCCCCGGTTGCCGTTGCCGTTCACCGTGACGGAAAAGTCGTCTATGCAAACCCGGAGGCAGTACGGCTCTTAAAAGCCAAGACTGCCGAAGACCTCATCGGGAAGAGTGTCCTGCCTTTCATCCACCCGGATTACCGGAAAAAAGCACTCGATGACTTCCGCAGTATGGCAGATACCGGCAGGATGATCCCTCTTCAGGAGGAGGTGCTCCTTGCGACAACCGGTGAGCCCTTCACGGTGGAAGTTGTGGCAAAACCCATCCGGTACGAGGGGCTGCCTTCTGTCCTTGTTGCATTCCGGGACATCACGGAGCGGAAACATGCCGAGACCTGCCTCCAGGAGGCATGGCGGAAACTCGCGCTCTTAAACAGCCTGACCCGGCACGATATCAGGAACCAGCTCATCACGCTGCAGGGGTTCACCCAGTTTGCCAAAATGACGGAGCAGGACACGACCATTGCCGGGTACCTGGAAAAGATCGATACCTGCGCAACCACGATCCGCGGGCAGATAGAATTTATGAAGACCTACCACGAACTGGGCGTGAACGCTTCGTCCTGGTCCCCGCTGGATGCTGTCGTGAAAAAGGCCTGCATAAAGTAGCTGCCGTCCCGGAATCTCTGTTCTGAAATCGAAATCTTCGACGACCCGAGTCTGGAGAGGGTCTTCTTCAACCTGTTCGACAATGCCCACCGGCACGGGGAGCACGCAACGGAGGCGGTTGTCCAGTGCGGGACGGATGGGGAGGCACTCACGATCGTGGTGGAGGACAACGGGATCGGGATTTCGGAGGAGGAGAAGGAGAAGATCTTCGAGAAGGGATGGGGGAAGAACACGGGCTATGGCCTCTTTTTAGTCCGGGAGATCCTCTCGATCACGGGGATCACGATCCGGGAGACGGGGACGCCGGGGAAAGGCGCACGGTTCGAGATCCGCGTTCCCCGCGAGTGCTGGCGGAAGAGCGGGACGTGAGAGGCAGTGACCGGTTGTTTGTGCCGGCGCTGCTCTCCACCGTAAAAAGCCCTGACAGAAACTGTTATTATAAAGAAACAAGTATTCCCTCATACCCATGAGTCTCCAGTCCCGCGTCCTCGTCCTCTATCTCTGCATAGGCGTCCTGGTGCTCATCCTTATCGGAGGAGTCCTTCCCGCAACCCTGCACAAGCAGAACCTTGACACGATCTCCGCCGGCTCCATCAGCCAGCTCCGGCACATCGATTTTGCGCTCAGCACCTTCATCGGAGAGGCAAGGCACGATGTTTCCGAGCTTGCGCTCAACGCGGAGGTCAGGACAAGGGATGACGCGGGATTCACGCAGTTTTTAAATGCCTCCGAGGAGACCTTCCAGTATTCCTACAGCGAGAAGGAACTCGCGATCATCGCTGTCCTGAAAGGCTACCAGGTCTCCCACCCGTACGTCAGTTCGGTGTACATGGGCCGGGAGAACGGGGCGTTCGTGCGGTCGTTTCCAAGGCGGCCGACTGCCTACGATCCCCGCGAGCGCCCGTGGTACGTCCTTGCAAAGGAGCACCCCGGGGAGGTCTCGGTGACAGAGCCCTACAAGGCGGTGACAACGGATGACGTGAACATCGGGATCGTGACCCCGCTCCAGGACCCGGACGGAACGATCTATGGCGTGGTCGGTGCGGATATCACGCTCGTCAACCTGACCAGTTACATCACCTCGGTCGGGCAGGTGGGCGGCAGGGACATGATCCTCACCGACCAGAAGGGGACTATTCTTGCCGCACAGGACCCGGCGCTTCTCTACCACCCGGTGAGCGATATCCTCGGCGACCTGGCGCCTGCGTTCCTCTCCTCGCAGGAAGGCGTCCTCGTCCTGGAAGGCTCCTACCTGATGTACTACACCTCGCCGGAACTGGGATGGAAAATCGGGACGTTCGTTCCCTTTACCGCGATCGATGCGGAGATCAACGCATCCATCCAGCGGATCCTCCTCTTTGTGCTCCTGGCCCTGGTCATGCTCAGTGTCATCACGATCCTTGCCCTTCACTACACGGTGATCCAGCCGCTCTCCTCCCTGACCGAAGTAAGCCGGAGGATCGCCGAGACCGGTGACGTGGAGCAGGAGATCGAGGTCACCGGTACCGGCGAGATCGCGACCCTGTCGCAATCGTTCCGGGCAATGGTAGAGAAAATCCACAGCGAGAAGATGGGGAGGGAGCAGGCCCTCCTCCAGCTGGAGGCCTACCGCGACCATCTCGAAGAGCTCGTTGCAGAACGGACCCGCGAGCTGGCAACGGCAAAAGAGGCCGCCGAGTCGGCCGACCGTCTCAAGTCAGCGTTCCTTGCCACGATGTCGCACGAGCTCCGGACACCGCTCAACTCGATCATCGGGTTCTCGGGCGTGCTCGAACAGGAGCTGGCCGGGCCGCTCAATGACGAGCAGAAGAAGCAGCTTGCAATGGTCTCTGAGAGCGCAGAGCACCTGCTCGCCCTGATCAACGATGTCCTGGACATCTCGAAGATCGAGGCCGGGCAGCTGAACGTCGCAGCCTCGCCCGTGGCGATCGCCCCGCTGCGGTAGAAGTGCGTTCGCACCGTGATGCCGCTGGCCGACGGGAAAACGCTCTCGCTTGATCTGTACATCGCCCCGGACG
>NZ_PIZH01000161.1 GCF_002835825.1 Methanoregula sp.
GTCGAATTTCAGCGACGGGTCGGCGAACGTGATCTTCATCAGTGGGGATAGGGTCCATGCATCTCCGCGTGCAATGTGGGCAGCGCCCGCGATTGCAGCGTATTCTCCCTGGTGACCGACGTTCATTGCATAGTTCGGGTAGTTCGGTCCACGGAGCTCGCCGAGTAATCCCTCGTCGGGACGGATCGACATGGAGTTTGCGGAACCGCACTGGTCCTGCAGGTCGTAGCCGAAGAAGCCGAGACGTGACCAGCCTTCCTTGTGGGCGAGCATGGACATGTACCAGCCGTTTAAGCCAGCGTTCGAGTTTGCAGTAGCGAGTGAACAGGTGATACCTGATGCTGCTGCAAGGACGGATGCACGCTGGGAACCGCCGAAGTGGCTCTCGAGGGTGGTCGGGAACTGTTCGTACTGTTCCATACCGTAGAGAGTGACCTCGGTTGCGATGTCGCTGAGGGTTTCCTGGTTCTTCTTTGCCTTGCCGAGACCGCCGTGCTTGGACTTGATGTAGTCAAGACCATAGTAGCAGTAGTCATCGAGGATGTTGTCGGTGTATGCAGCGGTTGCATACTGGGTGAAACCGACACCGCCGGACATGTAGCTGCCGAGCCAGATCTGGTCGAAGAGCATGGTCCCACCACCGACGACTTCAAGGGCTGCCTTGACGGGGTCATTGGGGTACTTGCGGTCGGCCTGGATCATGTCTGCAAAGTGACCGAACTTGATGCCACCGGGCTCGTTCGGGCCACGTGCACGGCGTGCGGGCAGGATGTCTGCCATCTGGATAACACCGGCGTGCTTTGCGGCGAATGCGAGGTCAGCGACTGCTGCCTCACCGGCGCACATGTGGTAGGCACCGATGAAGGACATACCGATCTGCATTGCAGACCACCGGGAGGTGGTTCCACCGTCGCAGGTCCTGCTGACGGTTGTCGGGATGTGGACAGCCTGGAACATCGACTTGCCGACTGCTGCCTTTAAGGCTGCTGCGGACTTTGCCGGGAACAGCTTGTCGAGGTTGAGCAGGAACTGGGGCTCGATGTCGTCTGCCATCTCGTCGTCGCCAGTGAAGATCTTCACGTAACAGTCGTCGACGAGTGACGGGTGGGTCTCGACCATGTGTTCCTGGACGACTGCGCCGCCAGGCATTGCGTGGTTGAGCACGTGGAGGTACTCGTTGATGGTCTCAGGAGTAACTTCCTTGCCGAGACGCTTCTGGAGGGTGTTGTGGGCGAGGTCAAGACCTACGATGATGGTCCTTCTGATGTCGTCCCACATCTGCTGCATTGCAGCGTTGTTGACGAAGTGGAGGTCGTCGCCTTCTACAAAGACGTTGGTGCCGGAAACTTCGTAGGTCATCAGCTGGCGCTGACCGAGCGGGATACCACCGAGGTGGCAGCGCTTGGGGTCGTAGCCGGAGATACCGCGGTCCATCTCGACCTTCTTACCGGCCTTCATGAACTCGACTTTGCGGGGGGACTGCTCAAGACCTTCGCGGCCGAACACGGTGTGGGTTGCCGAGGGGTCTTCTGCAAACTTCTCCTTCATTGCCTTCAGGAAGAGCTTCTGGGTCCTTTCGATTTTTGCTGCTTTTGCCATGTCTTATCACTCCTTGGGCATGAAGCCGTACTTCACACGGAGTCCGTGGATGCGCTGGATGTATTCGATTGCTTCTGCATCGTCGCGGTAGGCAGATCCCACAAGTGAGTGGTAGATCGTGGTGTTTGCCTTGAGCCACTTGTTGTCCATGGGCTTGCCGACCTTGACTTCTGAGTCGAGGGGCTCTCCGATCTGGTTCTTGACGTACTTGACAATGCCGGCCTTCTTGTCGAAGACACAGCGCTGGAGCATGTCGAACATCATGCCGTTCTCATCGAGACGGAGGGAGTGGCCGTGCACGGTTGCACCACGGACACCGGTCAGTGCCGGGTCGAAGAGTTCGCTCTGGACGAGGTCCTTTGCGTACTTCTCAAGGTCTCTCTCACGGCATTCGATGATCTGACGGCCAGAGAGCGTACCGGGGTCAATGCCGCGGAAGCGGTATGCCTCGAGGTAGGACCTGAGGTAGGGCTGGCAGGGTGCGTTGTACATCGAGTCAGCGAACTGGATGTAGCGGACGCGGTCGCCGGCCTTTGCGCCGTCGGTCGGGGTGACCAGCTTGCGGACCGGGCATGCAGGTTCCTGCTGCTCGGAGAGCGGGGGGTGTGCACTCTTGTAGGCTGAGCCGGGTGCACGGTGTCCCATGATCAGGACGATGTCCTTGTCGGTTACGTCCCGAAGCTTTGCAAGCTTATGTGCCGGGTCCATCTGCTTGCGCCTGTTGGCTGCAACGGTGGAGGTACCTGCATTGTACTGGGGTTTATATGCCATTATTTTATCACTCCAATGGTTTCTTCTGTTTCACGATTCTCATGACGGATGAAATGACTTCTGCCATCTTCTCGCGCGTGGGGGTCTGACCCCGGGTAACACCGCTCACGATGGACATGACCGTACCTTTGGTCTTGATCTTGTCCGCCGGGGGCATTACGACCGATGTCTTCACTCCCTCCTTTGCGAAATCCTCGTAATCGACCGGGGACTGGGAAACCACGATCGCCTTCACATCACAAGCCTGAAGGATAAAACGGACCTTGTGCACCACGTGGGAACGTACATTCCCGTGGTGGAGGATGGCGACCTTGTGTTTCTCAATCTGTGCGATCTCCTTCTGAGTAAGCCCAAAATAAGCGCCGAGGACTGCACCACCGATTTTTGGTGCATCCGGCGGCACGCCGCTGCCGGCATTCAGTACCAGCGTGCTGATACTGTATTCGACGCCCTGTTGCCGAAGACCTGAGGTGATATCACACACCGGCTTTGTCACGTGGCGGCGTCCGGGAGACATCCCGACCACGATGACGTCCGGGTAGCGGCATTCGGAGATGGTGCCCCGCTGGGCAAGACCGCCTCCTTTACCCATGCCCATCGCCTCGCGGCAGTCAACAACCTGGGTTACTCGTCCTATCGGCATGATTTATTTTATTCCCTGGAGGATTATCGGCCGGGACTTGCTGCTTGGATCAGCAAGGCCGAGCATTTCCTTGTCCGCATTCGGGCCGTACTTGCAGTAATCCACAAGCGACGGTTCGGTCTTCATAAATTTACCCTCCTTGATGCGGAAGGAAAAATCGGTAAAAACCGGTTCGATCGCGGCTTTCAGTGCGGGAACAACATCGCGGTTTTCAATCTCGAGAAGAACGGTACCTACATGAACCTGAAGGGGTATCTCCTGGTCGCCGACATGAATGGTCTTCCTCATAGGATGAGGGTTGTCCAATCCTCTTGCCGGCCCGTAGGGTACTGTCATAGGGAGGCGCTGTCCGTTAAGGACCATACGCCGGACTCCCGGAACGCTCACAATCCTGTTGAGCAGTTTCTCCGTTGTCTCTGGATTCATCAGACGCTCTGAGTCAATCCTGCACTGGGGGAACGTGGCTTCTGTCATTCGTATCCTTGAAGGCTTAGATGCCCTTTGCAACTGCCTGGATCGGCTTCTTGAATGCTTCGATCTGGCCGAATGTGTCCTGGTAGACCTTCGAGGTGTGCTCGGGTCCGAACATCTGGGTTCCCGCGTCGAGTGCACAGGCTGCAGCGATACAGGGCATACCGACACCGGCTGCGTGCCTGGTCACGACGTGGTTACCGTTGAAGACACCGGGACCGCCGCCACCGTAGATCGAGTGGCTGAAGAACGAGAACCCGACTGCGACACCCATTGCGCGACCGAAGTCTGCGCCGGGGAGGCCGGTCTCGTGCTCAAGCAGGTCGTTGAAGTAGAGCAGGGTTGCTGAGACTGCCTGGGCGAAACGTCCGGCACCGCAGTTGACCATGGTTGCTGCAAGGGTACCTGCCGATGCATAGGCGTTCCAGAGCATGGGGTCCTTGGTCTCGTAGAAGACGAAGCCGCTCTTGCCCTTCTTGCCTGCCTTGATGACCTTGTCCTCAATGGCACGCTCGACGAGGGACTGCACGACAGTACCGATGGTACCGGTCTTGCCGTTCTTCTTGACGAGGTCGTAGACGATGTTGTTGGCGTTGAGGCCCTGGTACCCGTAGAGAAGGAGCTGTGCCCGCTCGAAGGGACCGACAGCGTTACCCATCTCGAACTGTCCTGCCTGCTCGAAGGTGGACATAAGGGCTGCTGCCTGGACTGCATTCCGGTGGGTCATCATGACCGCGTGGTTTGCGGGGATGTTGCGCAGTGCGTAGCCGAGACCTTCGTTGAACTGGGGGATCGACAGAATCGAGATGACGTTGCCGCCCTGCATGTCCATGGTCTGCGGGTAGGTACCCCAGACTGCTGCCTTGATGTAGGAGCCGTCGAACATGTCAACCTTGTACTGGTCAACCAGTGCATAGGTGGTGGCCGCTGCAACAACGGTTGATGCAACATCGTAGGTTGCTGCTGCGTTCATACGGGCAGTCGGGATCTCGACAAGGATCATCTTGCCGCCGCCAACCTTGGTGATCTTGGTGTTGTCACCGGCTTCGACCTGGACCATGTCCTTGATCTTGGCTGCGAGTGCATCAGAGTCCTTGACACAGCTGCAGTTCATGCTGCGGCCAAGGATCTGGTTGGACTTGCCGCCGACCTTTCCGGTCTTGAGTGCATCCTCAATACCGGCAAAGTTGACTGCAACGGTCCTCTTGGTGAGGTCGATAACATTCTGTGCGCCCTTGTTGACGACGGGGCTGATCTTGTCGATGGTGACATTGCTCTTTAAGAGCTTCCCCTCATCGTCATAGAGGTCGATTGTGTCTTTGTATTTTGCCATTTGAATTCCTCCAAATTTTTCAGTAAATCGCGGTACAATACTGTCGCTGAACGAGAGCGTGTCCTCTTCAGGAACACGAGTAATGAATGAAAGTCGCTATTGCACGTCCCCTTAAGATGGGACAGTCAATAATTCCCAATTACGCCATATAAGTATTCC
>NZ_PIZH01000162.1 GCF_002835825.1 Methanoregula sp.
GGTTTCAGCCGCGCAGGGAAGAAGACCGCGCAGGAGATGTGCGACCGCGCGGGGCTCAAGGGGACCCTTGAGGTCCAGGGGCTCTCTGTGGATCAGCAGAAAGCCCTGCTTGCCGCCATGCAGGAGGTTTCTGTGCCGGCACCTCCCACGACACAGTGCCTCTCCCCCATTGGCGAGGAATTAATCCGGCGCGGGCTCGATAAGGAGTTCCAGATGGACTTTGTCTCCGCCCGGACGCGGCCGAGCTCTGTCTTCTCCGGTCACCCGTTCATGGTCGAGGCAGCTATCGGGTACGGGGGAAAGCTTCCCGCAGAAGGGAACGCGATAATCCTCCGGTTCGCGAACCGCGTCCCGCTCATGTACCAGCAGGGTGCCTGCGCCATCACGGAATGCATTACGAATGTCAACTGGAAGTCCTACAACCTTTCGCAGCAGGGGCTGCCCACGGGACCGGTCCTGATCCTTGTCCACGTTGCCTCGACCAATGTCCCCTTCACGAGCGAGAGCAAGGATGCCATTGCGAGCATCCCGGAGATCGAGAAGGAGATCGTGCTCGCCCTCCAGGACCTGGGCCGGGAGCTCAAGACATTCCTGTCCCGCCGGGACCGGAGCAAACTGGCCGAGGACCGGGCGCGGGCGGTCTGCGCCATCATCCCCGAGTTATCCGCAAAGGTCAGCGAGATCGTGGAGAAACCTCTCGTGGACACCACTCCGATTGAGGGAAAACTGATGCGGAAACTGATCGCCAAGAAGTCGACCCGCGAGGGCAAGGTCATCATCGAACTGGCGAATTATAGCGGGTTCGAGGGCGAGATCTCTGCATACGACATCTCCGCTGATAATGCAGCTGACGCTGAGCCAAAGGCGGACTTCGTGAGCGAGATGGACGGGCAGTTCACCAAGGTCTGGAAGATGACGATCCCTTCGAAGTCAACCTGGCAGGTCACGTATTCCGGCAAAGGCGGCGGGATTCTGGATATACGCGGGATAGACGATAGCAAGAAGATGGTGGTGGACCTCGATGTCTAGAGAGGAACTTGAGAAGAAAGCGATTATCTCGCTGCTCAATATCGCAAGCGCGTGGTACGACCAGATGAATGCCGGCGAGATCCCGTCCATCTCCCTGCCGAGCAGGACCAAGTACAACATCGAGTATGACGATGCGAGCGAGGTCTGGAAGTACGGCGACAAGGAGAGCCTCCGGAATGCTGCTTCTGCCAAGAGCGCGACCCATCTCTTAAAGATGGCCTATGTCATCGGCTTCATCAAGCAGCAGCTCAGAGAGAACCGCTCGTCAACACTGAGAGAAATGTACTATATCTCGGAGGGCTGGAAGCGCGCGAAATTCGGGGCGCAGGACGAGAGCAACTACCTTATCGAAGATTTGGAAATCCTCTCCGATGTCCCGCGGGAAGGCTTCCACCTCCACCCTGAGGAGAACGGGGCGTCGATTTACGGTCCGATACGCATCCGTGAGGAGACACGGAGGGGGATGAAAACCATCCACTGCCAGGATGATGTCGGGCAGGCGGGATACACGATCCCGAACAGTGTCGAGAACATTGAGTTCGTGGACCATGATGCAAAGTTCGTCATCGCCATCGAGACCGGTGGTATGTACGACCGTCTCATCGAGAACGGGTTTGACGAGGAGCATAATGCGGTCCTCGTCCATCTCAAGGGGCAGCCAGCCCGATCGACACGGCGGATGCTCAACCGGATGAGCATGACGTGGGACCTGCCGATCCTTGTTTTCACGGATGGCGACCCGTGGTCCTACCGTATTTACGGGTCCGTTGCGTACGGTGCTATCAAGAGCGCTCATATGTCCGAGCTGCTTGCCACGCCGAAGGCACAGTTCCTTGGGCTGAGGCCGAGTGATATCCGGGATTACAATCTGCCTTCGGATAAACTGACGGAGAAGGATGTCGAGGCGTTGAAGTCTGAATTGACTGATCCCCGGTTTGCTACAGATTACTGGAAGAAGGAGATTAATCTGCAGCTGGAGATGAACCTGAAGTCAGAACAGCAGGCGTTTGCGGCGCGGGGGCTGGATTTCGTGACGAAGAAGTATTTGCCGGCAAGGCTGAGTGAGATGGGGATAATCTGAAGAACGTCATTCGCAATTGATCCTTTTTTTGGCATTCAGAAAACCTGTCTCAATAACCTGGTATTTGCAATTCGTCACCGCTTCTGCGTTGTTATTTCTGTGGGATATGTGGCAAAAGGAGAGTCGGGTTACTGGGAAAATTCAGACGAGAAAAAAGGGAATAATCTTATCCGAGATCGACCAGATGGAGTTTCCTGTTGAGCCCAAGCAGGATCTCGGAGATCCACTTTTCTGAGCCGTAGTACTCGTGAGGTACTGCTGGAGTTTGTATATATTTATCAAAGCTTTCTGGTGTAAAACCCAGTTTCTTCATAACAAAGATTTTGTCCTGTTCCTCCTGTCGGGGATCGGGATAGGCAGGTTTACTCAGCTTTTCTAAGGCTTCATCACGGGTCATCTGGCCGCTCATGACCAGAGTCGCCAGGTACACCCGGAGGATGTCATATCCGAATTTCCGGGGCAGGATATACCCCTGGTAAAAGCGGGTAAACACCGATTCATAGTGCTTGAATGGGTAGGGCTTATAACTAAATTCCTTCTGGAGGAGCGCGAGCGCATCGGCCTTGTTGTACGTGAAGTAATCGAGAAATGCAATCCACTTGATACGGTTAATAACAGTAAACCGGATGAAATCAAACGATCCAATGAGCGGGTGCGTCTTGATGGGAACGGTACCAAAACGCTTGTGGATCTGCTGGATGTTGTAGGCATCGTACTTGAAATTATTCCAGTGCGGGGGAATACGCATTCCTTCTGTTGCGCTGTTACAACCGGAGAGAAGGTACTTCAGTTTATATTTTGCAGCCTGCTGGAAATTGAGGGCAATCATCGCGTTGTCCATTAAAAGTTCAATGTCCACGACATTTGCTTTAAAGAACGAGAGCTGGAGATCCTTGTTCTCTTCCCAATCGATAACATGGGTATAAAGATCGACACCGAGGTGCTTAACCATACTCGCGATATTGTGAGCGGCAAGTTCCGAGTTCCAGCCATTGTCGAGATGGACAGCGAGCGGGCGAAGGCCTGAATGGACTGCAAGGTAAAGTGCGTAGGAACTGTCAACGCCCCCAGAAACCCCGACAATGCAGTCATACTCTTTGCCCCTGCCATCAGCCTTGACTTTTGCGATGAACTTCTCGCGGTGTGCCTGGTGATCTGCAACGGTCGCCTTTGCGGCAGTAAGTTTCTCCAGGTATTCCGTACAATAATTACAGACCCCTTGCTCATCAAAGGTGATATCGCAGGCAGTTGTATCCATCACACAGCGGGTGCAGATCCGGTATTCAACCATTTTTGAAGATCCCTTCTAACGTTCGCTGTGGAGGATAGTTAATCATTACTGCCCGATGCCTGCCCATGTACACGAACATACTTCCTGCGGCAACAGCTGAGGCGCCGGCATCAGCGGCTTTTCGGAAATGTTCAGGAATCCCGGCCCCTCCACAAGCTATGAGCGGGACACTGATTTCCGGCGCAAGAGTACGAATCAGGTCGATATCATATCCTTTCCCGGTCCCTTCCCTGGCAACATCGTTGACGAAGATTTCCCCGGCGCCTCCTGAGATAGCCTCGCGGATGTAGGCGAGCGGGTCCTTGTCTGTGGTTTTTCCCGCGAGGGTGTCGTAGACGCGATACCGTCCCAGCCAGTCCTTTTTTACGTCCACTGCGACTACTGTACTCGAGGCCCCGAGTTTTTCGGAGATCTCATGAACCAGACCGCGATTCCTGAGGATGGCCGAGTTCACGACAACCTTCTCTACTCCAAGGCTGACAAGGCGCTGCGCCTCTTCCGCCCGACGGATCCCCCCGCCGTATGCAATAGGCATGAACGCTTCGCTGATGATGTCCTGTATGAGTTCGAAATCCGGTGGGGTCCCTTTCTTTGATGCCTCAATATCGAGAAGGATGAGTTCGTCTACTTCCATCTCATTAAAAATGCGGACCGCATTGATGGGATCCCCTACGTATTTCGGATCGGCAAATGATATAGTCTTGACAAGGCCGCGGTTCTTTAAGAGCAGGCAGGGGATGACGCGGGTGCGGAGCATCAGGTGGCCCCCAGCAACCGGCGGAAAAGATTCATCCCGAAACGGTGGCTCTTCTCCGGATGGAACTGGACACCGATAATGCGGCCGTCGTGTTCGATTGCTGACGTGAAATCCCTTCCGTACCGGGTGATCGCAACGATGTCCTGCGGATCATCGCATTCGACATAGTACGAGTGAACGAAATAGAACCGCTGCTCTTCAGAATTCCCCTCGAAGATACGGGATGGCCGGGCCGGGCGGACAATGTTCCAGCCCATGTGGGGTACGCGGAGGCTCTGGTTCTCCGGCAATAACTTTTTCACCCTGCCCCTGACAAGACCGAGTCCTCCAAGCGTTCCCTCTTCGCTCGATTCCATGAATAGCTGCATTCCAAGGCATATGCCGAGGATTGTTGCTCCATTAGCAGCGGCATCCTTCACTGCGGCATCCATGCCAGTTTTGTGCAGGGCGATCATGCCGGCATCGAACGATCCGACTCCCGGAAGAATGAGCATGCGGGCATTTCTCACAGTATCCGGCGATGCTGAAGCCTCGGCGTCGCCTCCCACGAAACGGATCATCTTGAGTACCGAGGCGATGTTCCCGACACCGTAATCGATGACCGTTATCGGAGATTTGTCGTCCATGACAGTGCCCTGAAGGTTTTTTGGATCCTCGCTTTCCTTTCAGACCCTGCAGGGGAGGGCCGAAATTTCAGATTCCTTTTTTTTCCCAGCCGGCGATCCGAGCAGGTTACGATAGAACAGAGTGTAGATGGTTTCTGGGGTATAATTCGTTTTCAAATTTTCCCGTACGCCCTGCTGGGGACCCG
>NZ_PIZH01000163.1 GCF_002835825.1 Methanoregula sp.
CTGTGATGGTCTGTATGATCTGTGCACAGCCGGGTGTTCCTGCTGAGTGCAGAGGAAGAAGGGGACCAGGAATTCCCCCATCTTTTTTTACTTCCGCTCGTTTACGTATCACTCATCCGTGAATCATGACCCGGTTCTTCCATGGGGGCATGGATACTGAGGGAACCGGAAAGGTCGTCTGCTGCCTGGTCCCGCTTTGGCAGGGGTTACGTGGTTGTTACCGTGCTGTTCATTTCCTGGAGAGGAGGGGCCTGTCACGGACCCTGGAGCGGGATTTCTGGAAATGAATAGACCGGGGATGCACGGTCACGGTGCTTTACGGGCCAGTACACTGTCCAGCAGATTGAACCGTTTCAGGCAACCCACATACTCCGCAACCATAAAGAAATTTTCCAGGTCATCTTCGTCCAGACCACGGAACGCACAGAGTTCGTCCCATAAGAGGCTGCTCCCCTCGACCATGAAGTACGCGGAGTGGAGTTCTACGGCACCGATAATGGCCCTTCCCCGGAACATATCATCCTGGGTTTCATACAGGTGTTTTCCGGTGCCGGTGTTTTCGATCATAAAACCCTGCACCTCGGGGATTGTGCCCGCCGGCATCTTCCGTGCATGGCACTCGTTTGAGAGAATATTGTCTTCGACAACATCGCGCAGGGTGTCCGTGGTAAGTTCCTGCACGGGATATTTGCCGGTGAGATATGCGAGGATTTCAGGACCGGTTTTTTTGTTGGGGTGAAGCAGGGGCCGGTACGTCTTTGCCGTTTCCTTCCATGTGCTGACCAGTTCCGGGGTGACTTTGCGGGCGAGCATCGATACGTACGTATGGTGCGGGAAGGTATTAAACGGATTTTTCTTAACAGGGGTATTGGGATGAGGTGGTGCGATACGGGAGGTGCACGACTCACGCCCAGTCCGTTTGTCCTCTGGATGGCCCGTTGCCTGACATTACATACCGAGATATTTCAGCACGCCGTACACCAGGAACGCCGGCCAGAGTAGCGCTTTCACAACCCCGATCACTCCCGCAAGGAAGCTCGTGGCCGTGGTGAGGTAATAGTACAGGGCGCCAAGGAAGCCCACAAAGTACAGGGCGCCCCCGGACCCGTGGCAGGCATGGTGTTTCATCGTGTGTCCAACATCGCACCAGCATTTCGGAGACGATTCTTTAGTTTCATCATCCATCGCATTCCACTTCCGTACGAACAGGAGTACGACACTCTGATGGATAAAAACTCGTATTTACTCATCTGTGCATAACCGGACCATCGCGGCATGTCGCGGGAAAATTTCTCCCGGTCTTTCAGCGATCATTCCTTCCGGATTCATCTCCTGTCCCGGGTCTTCGACCCTCTCTCTCATCGAAGAACCCTCGCGGGTTCTTCTCATGTCTCGGGTCTTCGACCCTCTCTCTCATCGAAGAACCCTCGCGGGTTCTTCTCATGTCTCGGGTCTTCGACCCTCTCTCTCATCGAAGAACCCTCGCGGGTTCTTCTCATGTCTCGGGTCTTCGACCCTCTCTCTCATCGAAGAACCCTCGCGGGTTCTTCTCATGTCTCGGGTCTTCGACCCTCTCTCTCATCGAAGAACCCTCGCGGGTTCTTCTCATGTCTCGGGTCTTCGACCCTCGACAAAAACAAGTCTTTATATGGCATTTTACCTATCATTGAATTACAGTTCAATCATCAGGTGTGTGTTCTGATTGCATGAGACCAAATCCCCGCTTGCCCGGCTCGTACTGTTCATGATCGCCCTGGCGGTTGCCGGGAGTGTCTTTGCCGGCATCCATTATTACGCGGTAGACCTTCCCCAGCAGAAGGACGCCCGGGCACCGTCCAACCTCGATGCCAGGGGTATCATGGTATGTATTGAAGATTGTATGATCAAGAACTGCGGGTATGATCACGCTGCCTGCCCATTCCCTTCAAATGTTCAGCAGCGTGTGCGGTGCCAGGGAATCTGCGGGTCCGGATGAAGGTGATGTTGCCCGGCTTACAGGATGAAAGGATTCGAAGCTGGTAACCGCACGAATTTTTTTTTTTTGATACATTCCTGCAAGTTTCCGTTACGGTGCAACCTGCCGGAGACCCCCGCAAGGGTTACGGTTATTTCCGTACCTCACAGACCAGTTCCATCACTCCCAGGATCTTGCCCCGGGAATTTTTCAGGATGGTCGCTGATCCGTAAACGGTTGCCGGGCCATGGGGAAGGTTCGTGACACGCGCCTCTGCCACAAGCGTGTTGCCCCACGGCGTTATCGACTGGTATTTTTGCCGGATATCCCCTGCTTCCTTCAGTGCGATATCAGCAAGGACCGGGCGTCGCTCCCCGTAAAACGGCAGCGAGTACTCATAGTCCCCTTTACCGATGATGTCTTTTGCCCGCACGCCCGTGAGTTTCTCCATGGCAGGATTCCAGGCCATCACCTTTCCCTGCGGGTCAATCACCATGGTCGCATCCGGGATCAGCCTGATGACATCGGAGATCTGCTTCGCAACAGTCCCGGCTCCGGTGCTTGCCTGACGTTTCTTCGTCTTTGCCGGAACGGTTTTCTTTGTTCCGGCAGTCTTTGCAGCTGATTGTTTTTTTGTCACCTTACTCTTCGTTGCCAAAGATCCACTCTCCGCGACACGGGACCACAGGGATCCGTATCAGGCAATGGAGCAATTGTATTATGCATATCATATAACCTGCGGTCACGGGATTACAATAGAGGGACGGGGGTTTCCGACTGGATGGCCAGACCCTCACGTTGCACATGAATATCATTTATCACCTGCTGCGATAATTTTTCTTTGAGACCTCATGACCAGAAGCCCGCTTCACAACCTCGTCCTCTTCCTGATCGCCCTCTCAATCTTCGGCACGATCGTGGCGGGAGTCCATTACGCTGCTATCGATCTCCCGATGCAGCTGGCGAACCCGGCACCCACGAATGACGCCCTGAACGATCCGGGTGCCTGCGCCAGGTGCATTAGCCTCTGTGGCGTGAAAATATGGGACAGCAGCTGCACCAACAGATGTTTGCGGAGTTGCGACTGCATTCCGGGAGGGTGCCCGGACCGGTAGGGTGGGAGCGGGATTAGGGCGACAGGCGGCCTGCCGTACGGAAAACCCCTGCGTCTTCCTGTGAGGTTTCCGAAATTATCCCGCGTACGGTTGCGTCAGAAAATTTCTTCCATCTTTTTTTCAAATAATGCAGATTTATATAAATTACTGCCGTAAGACAAAAGTACCAAGGTTGGTTTCACTCATGACACAAACGCAACGATCGCCGCTCGCCCGCCTCGTCCTTTTCATGATCTGTCTTTCGATCATCGGGAGTGCCATCGCAGGAACACATTATTATTTAGTAGATCTCCCGCAGCACCAGAGCGTGAAGGCGCCGGCCAACTACGGATACTGTGACCCGATAATCGTGGAGGCCGCGCACAGATGTGCAAGAACTGATTGTAATCTGTGTCTGGCCATAGCGGAAAATAAGCTTCAATGCGAAATACCCACGAGTGATAAGATAGCAATCTGCGGGTCCGGGTAGACTCGGGCTGCCAGGTGCCCGGCGGGGGTGCTGGCCGGGTGTCATGCCGAATGGTCCGTTGCCCGGATGGGGGGGCATCCCGAGGCAGATCTCTGATACGGCAGGATTAGTTTCACCCTGCGCAGGCAGAATATATGTGCCAGTATTCTGGAATATATCGATAGAGAATAATATTTCATCCAGGGACCGGGACTATGAAACCAGCCATCATCAGACGCCTTCACAAACATTTTGAGGATTTCGTCCACGTTCAGGCTGGTGTGGAGTTCTGGTTTGCCCGCGATTTGCAGGGCCTTCTTGGGTACGATGACTGGAGGAATTTTATAAACGTTAGCAAGAGAGCAAAAGAGTCCTGTACATCTTCAGGAAATACCGTAACAGACCATTTCGTTGACGCCAACAAAATGGTTCTCCTCGGATCGGGATCGCAAAGGAAGATCGAAGATCTCCTGCTCACTCGCTATGCCTGCTAGCCTATATCTGCGAGCAGTGCGGTGAGGCATATATCACAGCCAAAACTTCCCGGAAAATCGATGGCGTGATGCAAGACGCCCACAAGAAAAAACTCTGCATGCGCCCGCTGCCTGCAGGCGAAGTGTCACTGAATCGGTAATTTCTGCCGGCTTTTCAGGAGTGTTGATCCATATCCCGGAGAATTGCAGAAATCGCTGGTTTCACTTCAGGAAGATCGTTGACGATGACATTCCAGACAATCGAATAATCGATCCGGAAATACCCATGGATGATCCTGTTACGAAGGGCCGCCATCTCTTTCCAGGGGAGATCCGGGTATTCCACTTTTACAGACTCAGGGACATTATTTGCTGCTTCGCCGATTACCTCAATCGCACTCCGGACCGCGTGGCTGAAATAATCGTCATTGATGAGATCATTGAGGGTCCGGTCTTTCGCTATCCGTTCCAGGAACGCGATCTCGTCAAGGATATGCCGGAGGTAGACGCTGTCATCCTTCAATCCAGATCACCTCGGCCTCAATCCGGGGCCGGATGTACTTGTCAATCCCTTCGACCGTGATGAGATCCACGTTCCTCATGAACAGGGCTTCCAGTCGCTCCGCGAGGGCAACAAAATTTTTCAGGGTCGCGTGCCCTTCGGCAAAGTCCACGACAACGTCAACATCGCTTTTCTTCGTCTCTTCACCGCGGGCAAACGAGCCGAAGATCCCGATCCGAGTAACACCGAACGTATTACGGATAGCCGGGGCTGCTGCTTCCAGTTTTTTTATCACCGGGCTTTTCCTCCGGGGCCTTGCGATGAGTCCGGGCATGCCGCTCCTTCCTATATGGAATTGGACATTCGGGTACTATAAGGATATGGGGAGGACGGGGATGCCGGACCGGGCATCGCCATCTCCGGGCGGAGGGCTTTGTGCTGCCAGGTGCTAGCCGGGAG
>NZ_PIZH01000164.1 GCF_002835825.1 Methanoregula sp.
GGTATGGGATCGGGACGCTCCTTGGGATGACCATCGAGTCCTGGATCGGCCTTGGCACCGTCATTGTCCGGATCTTCTGCACACACGACCCTGAACCGCTCATTCGCCATCTCGGGGACCTCGGGTACGGCACAACGCGGATCAACGGTTCGGGCCAGTTCGTGCCGGCAGTTGCCATCCTCATCAGCATGGTGCCAAGAAAAGAGGCCGGCAGGTTGCTTGAGGTGCTCAAGACCGGCTATCCCGACGTGCATTTCACCATCGAGGATGTCTCCACTATGAGCGAGCGGGAGATCTACTTCGGGGCACGGAAGCGGGGGATTGCCGGGTTCATCGGGTACGGGTGAGGTGCCCGGGGGAGGGGCTGATTCCGGAAAAATCCCGATCCTCCTTCCCTGGCCGGCTTTCCACGAGACAACCAGCAACCGCTCCGAGCGGAAGAGATACTGGTGAAAAAGAACGAAAAACGGGGATGAGAAAAGAAAAATATTACTTCTTGCCGCCCTTTGCCGGGGCTGCACCCTTCTTGTCGTCGGCCTTGGCCGGGGCACCGCCCTTTGCCGGTGCGGCTTCCTTACCGCCCTTTGCCGGGGCCGCACCCTTGGCGTCCTTTGCCGGCTCGGCTGCTGCTGCCTCTTCGGTAACAACCGGTGCTGCAACGACCTTCTCTCCGACAAGTTTCGGTGCTGCAATAACCCTGCCGCTGACCTTGATCTCCTTGACCTTCAGGTGAGCCGGGCTCGGGAGCTTGTGGGCGCCGTGGCGCATTGCGTCCTTGACCTTCTCGAGGTACTGGGCGGTAGAGAAGACGGTCAGGACTGCCTGACCAGCGGTGACGCGGGCCGCGGTTCCGACGGCCTTGCCAAAGGCGAGGCGCATCCCTTCCGAGACACGGTCGGCACCGGCGCCGGTTGCCTGCTTGTTCTCGCGCAGGACATGGTGGGGGAAGACGCGGACCTTGAAGTGGAAGTTGGACCGGCCGACGTCCTTTAAGAGCCGGCGGTTGATGGTGATGCGGGCAGCCTCTAAGGAGCTGTGCCGGATCTGGCAGGCCTCTTCAACAATCAGGTCAACTTCAGTCGGGAATTCCTGCGAGAGGTTGCCCATCTCGAACTGCACGATCTTGTTCCCGGGGACACCGCCCATGTATTCGCGCCGTGTGTAGGCCTTCTTGGCAACGTCCCTGTACATCTTTGCCGGTTTTCTAACCATCGCGTCCAACTCCAAATGCGTAAATGTTGAAAAAGCGGTCCGGAATATCAGGTATTAAAGACAGATATCGGTACCGGTACGCTCCTCAAACTGCTTGTATAAAATGGATATGTGCCGTATTAAACCTTACTGGATACTACAGTGCTGGTTTATAAGGTCAAGGACCTGGCGCCGGATCTCCGCAAACTCCGGGCTTGTGCGGTCGCGGGGCCGGGGGAGCCGGATCTCGTACACCTGGCAGATCCGGCCCGGCCGGGGTGTCAGAACAACAACCCGGTCAGAGAGGAAGACCGCCTCGTCCACACTGTGAGTGATGAAGACCACCGTCTTTTTTGTCTTCTCCCAGATCTCGAGGAGCTCGATCTGGAGCTTGTTCCTTGTCTGCGCATCGAGCGCCCCAAACGGCTCGTCCATCAAAAGCACGACCGGGTCGAGCGCCAGCGCCCGGGCAACGGCCACCCGCTGCCGCATCCCGCCCGAGAGCTCCGAGGGGAAACTGTCCCGGAACTGGCTGAGGTTGACCAGCTCCAGGTACTCTTCTGCAACCCGGTAACGTTCCTCCTTTGGCATTCCCCGCATCTCGAGGCCGAACGCGATGTTGTCGATGACGGTCCGCCACGGGAAAAGCGAGTATTCCTGGAAGACCATGCCGACTTTCGGGTTCGGGCCCCTGATCTCCTCACCGTCAAGCACGATCGAGCCGGACTCTGCCGTATCGAGGCCGGCAATCATGCGGAGCAGCGTGGTCTTGCCGCAGCCCGAAGAGCCAAGGATACAGACAAACTCCTTGTCCTTCACCGTAAGTCCCAGGTTCTCCAGCACAACGAGCCGCGACCCGTCATCGCGCGGGAACGACTGGTTCAGGCTTTGTATCACGAGGTCGCCCATCTTATGCCACCTCCCCGGTCCGCCACTTCAGGAACTTCTTGTCCACGTAGGACCGGAAGATCATGTCAAACGCAAGGCCGATGAGGCCCAGCAGGATCATGTACACGACAACGCTGTCCATCTGGTGGAGGGAGTAGTAGAACCAGAGCTTCTGGCCAAGGCCGAAGTTCGAGACCCCGAAGAGCTCTGCTGCAACAAGACACATCCAGCCAACACCGGTCGCGATCCGGATCCCGGCTGCCACGGACGGCAGGGCTGCCGGGAAGGCGATGTACCGGACCAGGTCGCGATCCTTTGTACACCCGAGCATCTTGCCGGCCTCCACGAAGACGCGGGGCACGCCCCGGAAGCCGCTGTAGGTGTTGATAATGATGGGAAAGACCGCCCCGATGAAGATGATGAACCCGGCCGAGAACGAGGTGAGCCCGAACCAGATGATGGCAAACGGGATCCAGGCAAGCGGGGGGATGGGGCGGAGGAGCTCGATCAGTGGATCGACCAGCGCCTCGACCCGTCGGTTCCAGCCCATGATGATCCCAAGCGGGATGCCAACAAGAAGCGCAAGGCCAAGGCCTATGGCGAAGTGGACGAGACTCGTCCCAAGGTCGATGAAGATGTCGCCCTTTGCAACCAGGCTGACAAATGCCAGCGCAACATCTGTCGGAGCGGGAAGGATGAACGGGTAGCGGATGATGACTGCGGCAATAAACTGCCAGGCAATGAGCGCGAGCGCGACTGCGAGCACGCCAAGCCGCCAGTCCCTGTCATTCTTCACAAACCTTCCCATGGTGCTCCCTGCACTATCCGGTATCCCGGATTATCCTGTATAAGTAAGATCCTCAAGGGAAAAAAAGGTTGGTTGATTTCAGCTCTTCTGGTAGAACGAGAGGTCGAAGATCTCGTCCTTTGAGAGCTGCTTCTTGATGTACCCGAGATCGTACTGGATCTTTGCATAGGTCAGGACGGGTTCCACGATGATGTTCGGGTCCGATGCCCAGCTGCCATCCCATTCCGCAAGGGAGGCCTTGACATCATCAAGCTTTGCACTGGTCTTGGTGGCATAGATTACTGCGGCTTCGTCAGGGTTCTGGAGGTTCCAGGCAACCGCCTTGTCGTTTGTTGCGATGATCTGCTTCACGATCTCGGGGTGCTCACGGATCAGCTTGCCGCTTACTACGAGAACACAGCAGGTGTGATCGGGATACATCTCACCGGAGTGGACCACGATTTTACCCTTACCCTGGTTGACGATGGTGCTCGGGGATGGGGTCGGGAGGAAGACTGCATCGACCTTGCCGGCAAGGATAGCCGTTACTGCATCGCCCGGTGACATGGGAGCGATCGTGACATCCTTTACCGGATCGATATTGTTCTTCTTGAGCCAGTCGCGGAGGATGGTGTCCTGGATGCTTCCGACAGCAAACGTGCCGATGGTCTTGCCCTTCAGGCTCTCGGGGCCCGTGTAGTCGAGACCGCTCCTCACAACCAGATCGGAGCCCTGGGTGTTGACACCGGCAACGATCTTGGCGTCAAGGCCGGTGCTGACCGCGGTCAGGAACGGGGCTGCGCCGACATAGGCGACATCAAGTTCGCCGGCCTGCATGGCCTGCATCTCGGACGGGCCGCTCGGGAAGACCTTGTCGGAGACTTTCTTTACGCCGAGCGGAGCGAGGTCCTGCTGCCACCAGCCCTTCTCCATGGCGGTGATAAAGGCCATCTGGTGAGTGCTGGGCTGGTAGCCGATGACGAGTTCGTCGACGGGTGCTTTGCTGGTCTTGGTGTCGGAGGGCTGGGTGCAGCCGGCCGTGACCAGGAGGAGGACAACCGCGATGGATACGATTGCCATGATTGCAGGAGATTTCATACCGGAGTGTTGTCCGGGCATTATTAAAAACTACCCGATTCGGCCATTTATTCTCTCTTTTTGTCATAAAAAATAAGAAAAATTATACAATAGGAGATGTTTTTTAGTATAACTGTCCAGTTTTCCCGGTTTTCCCCATGCACATTTTAGGACAAAAAGGAAATATTTTTCATGGGTTGGCCCATTTGTATCTGTTATATGGCACAAGTGGACCCGATTGACCGGATCGTGCGCGCTGCGCTCATCTCGGACGAGGAGTTCGTTACGGCCTTAAACGACCTCCTCAAACACGACCTGCGGATCAGCGTGCGGGAGCTCTCGGACAAGAGCGGGATCGCCCAGAGCTCGCTCTACAAGATCCTGCACGGGAGGCGCTCGCCCAACCTCTCGACGTTGCGGGCGATTGTAAAGGCCCTGCGGCAGCTCTACCACGTGGGCAACGAGGACTTCATCGGCCTCATCGCAGCACGCCCGGTGCTGGAGAGCGTGGAGGAGCGGATGGCGGAGATCGACGGGCACCGGATGCGGGTGAGGGAGTATCCCGTCCACACCATGGAGGACGCGATCGTTGCGGCGGTCCGGGCCGAGCGCGAGGGAGCGATCGCGATCGTCTGCGCCCCGATCGTATCAAGCATTATCGAGCAGCTCGTGCATGTGCCGGTTGCAACCATCATTCCCCGGGAGTCCGTGCAGCAGGCGATCGAGCTTGCGGCACGCAAGGCGTGGCTTTAATCAGTATATGACCAATAATACCGGTAATTAAAGGGTGAACGGATGCGAACGGATGTTGTACGGCGGGGGCGTCTTGCCGGGGAACGGGACTCCGACATGCAGGAGTTCCTCTCATCGATGGACGCGGACCGGTATATCGCGGAAGCAGACCTCCAGGAGGACATTGCCCACGTGCTGATGCTGGACCGGCAGAAGATCAATGAGCGGAAAACAACAAAGCAAATCGTAAACGTGC
>NZ_PIZH01000165.1 GCF_002835825.1 Methanoregula sp.
GGATATCTGCGATAAAGGCCGTGTGCTGAAGCTTGTGGAGATCAAGCCGGCGTAATCGATCCGGCTTCCGGAAATTTGTGATCGTTCTCTCTCTTTTATCGGCACTTGGGAGTCCTGATTCAAGGGTCTCCCATATCAGTGGCGCTCGTTGATGATCGTGCAGGGTTGCAGAGAGCGCTCCAGTTATTGCTGACAATCAATTTCAGAAAATATGGGAAAAAGTCGTTTATTTACATAGCCCTGTTCTCCATTTTTCGTTCATTATAGGTTAGGATGTTTCCCATTTTACAGCAGATTTTTTATGCGAGCTCACATCCCGGATTCCCTACGACGCATTCCATATGACAAATCCCATCCCAGCAATCCCCGTTGCGTTTTGGGTTCGAACCCCAATGTCTGACCATTCTCGGATCACATACTGTTGAACAATTACCGCAATTATCAGGATCATCTTGGAGTTGCCTGCAGAAACCTTCGCAGTTTGACCAGTCCCCGGTGATCGGGCAGCACGCGCCGTTTAAGCATTGTTCTCCCGGATTACACGTATTTCCACAAAAACCGCAATTAAATACGTCAACCTGTGATGGCCTGCACCCCAGCGGTCCCGGAACATCACTACACCGTATTTGATTCGGAGGACAGCCTGAAGTATCCGGGACACAGGTTCCGCCGCTGCATGTATGGTACAACGGACAGGTATTGCTACAGTTACCGCAATTGTTGATATCTGATTGTACGTCAACACAACGGTCTCCGCAGAATACTTGTGATCTGCTTTCACAGCAGCCGCCATTGGAGCAGAACCACCCTGTCGGACAGGGATGCATACAGTTTCCGCAGTAGTTCGGATCAGTGTTCAGATCCGCACAAGTCATATTGCAGTTTGTCTGACCCTGATTGCAGCATGTTCCCTCGGAACAATCCTGCCCTCCGGGACAGACATTACCGCACCTCCCGCAATTTGTATTATTAGATATGACGCATGTACCGCTGCAATTCACCCAGTTTTGATCACAGCATATGCCATTGTCGCACCACTGGCCTGATGCACAAGGGGGGCTGCAACAGCCCGCAATCAGGACCAGAAAAACTACGAGAGCGATTAAAGGAATCGCACAGTGTTTGGCCTGCATATGCGGGGCATATATTTCGTTCGGATGATAAAACTATTGCCAGAAAAACCTCCTCCTATAATCCCCGTTCTCAACGGCTAATCAGAAGAATAGAAGAGAATACTAACCAGTGTTCGGGAACCTGAGATTGTATCTGAAAGGAATGGTCTTGTGTGGTGATCAGGAATAATTCTTCATACCTCTGAAATATCCGCACACTATCCTGTTATCAGGAGAATTTCCGGGTATTCTTTCACGTTATGAACTAATCCAATTTTATAGCCGGATTGTCTACCCTGCCGTTCCACAACCGCTCCGCCAGCCCTACAAGTTCTTGATACCCTTCCAGATCCCGCCGCCACCGTACCGGAATTGCTTCCAGTCCCCAGTATGCCCCTGCAAGGGCACCGGTGCAGGCGCCAACGGTATCCGCATCACCGCCAAGATTAATCGCGGAGAGGACCGCCAGTTCAAACGACCGGGCATCCATGAAACAGCGGAGCGCTGCATGCGAGCAGAGTATGCAATCTAAGGAAGGATCAGCATCATACTGATCGTAACTGCCCAGCATGGCATGCACCTCAGGATACATACAGAGCGAACGGGCGTGCCGGAATGCCGTCTTCCGTGGAATGCCCCTGACCATATCGCTCACCATCAGGTTCAGGAACGCCGAGCAGTGGCCCCCTACCGGATCGTGGTGCGTTATTGCAGAACAGCGGATGCTGATCGCTGAGACTTCTGTCGGGGGAAAGAAGATCCCGATCGGGAAGCCCCGCATCACGCTGCCATTGGACCTGCTCCCATGGTTCAATTTTTGAACCGTCAGCGCGGCAGTGTGCGGCGGGGTACCGGACAGCACCAGATCGAAGAATTTTGTGGATGTAGGACCGTACCATTCCGGGCGTTGTATATAACCCTGAGATAATTTTTTTATCAGGTCTGTTTCATCAAAGCGCCCGCATTCGGCGAGAGATTCCGCAACTGCACCAGCCTGCAACGTGTCATCCGTGACTTCGCCACGGTTCCGGAAATGGCGCCCTCCGGGCCGCATTTGCGTGAGCCAGACTTCAGATCTTCGAGATCCTTCCAAGGGCGCACCCAACGCGTCGCCAACAGCGAGCCCAATGAGGGATCCCCCGTGCCGCATTGTTCCTGATATAAACCTCACCAATAAGATATATCTGTCCTACAAAAAAAGGATCATTTTGGAAAAGGTGATAGTGTGCAAAAGGAAGAATTGCTGCATTTACATATGCTGATGATCCACATCAAGAAGTACTACGAGGGCGTCAGCAACGAAGAGATCGGAACTGAACGCTACAATTCCCTGGAAATATCCCCCGTCCATATCCACAAGGACAAGAAAGCCCACAAGGATGCTCTCCTCACGCTTGGGGATGAGATTGTAACCCATATTCACCACCGCCCCGTCCCGCCTGCGGTGAACTATTCTCATGAAACTGCCTCCCTGAAGGTTGCAGCTGAACATTAATTCTCATGGATGAGGAATGTGCTCTCCGGGAGATCATCTCCCGCATCCTCACCCTCCCGGAAGGTGCTGCAGATGATGCGGCCATTGTTGCGGCGAAGATAGGGACCTGCCGGAAGTATTCCCTGCCGGCAGTACCGAAGAACTCCGCGATCCTTGCCGCTGCACGGCCGGAGGAGTACGAGACCCTGCGGAAGATCCTGCTTGTGAAGCCGTCCCGTACCCTGTCCGGTGTTGCCCCGGTTGCTGTGATGACCTCCCCGTATCCCTGTCCCCACGGAAAGTGTCTCCCCTGCCCGGGCGGGCCGGACCACCCGTTCCATTCCCCGCAGAGTTATACCGGAGAGGAACCGGCGGCAAAGCGTGCCCGCGAGCATGAATATGATCCGTTCCGCCAGGTTCAGGCACGGCTGGAACAATTTGAGATCCTGGGACACCGCGTGGACAAGGTGGAGCTGATCGTGATGGGCGGGACGATGACTGCCCGCCCTGTCGAATACCAGGAGGAGTTTGTCTCCCGGTGCATCGAAGCGATGAACATCTACCCGGAAAAAACGCCTGCACCGCAGCATCATCCCGTGGATAAAGTCGAGTCGGCCAATGAGGCATCAGCGATCCGGTGCGTTGCCATGACCTTTGAGACCCGGCCTGACTGGAGCCGCCGGGAGCACATTGACCGGATGCTCGATCTTGGGGTAACAAAAGTAGAACTCGGCGTCCAGCACACAGATGATGCGATCCTTGCCTATAACCGGCGCGGATGCACGGTTGCAGACACCGTTGAGGCAAACACCCTCCTCCGTGACGCGGGGCTGAAGGTCGGGTTCCACATGATGCCCAATCTTCCCTCTTCCAGCATCGAAGCGGACCGGCAGATGTTCGAGACGCTCTTTTCTGACCCCCGCTTCAGACCCGACTTCCTCAAGATCTATCCGACGCTTGTCACGCCCGGATCTGAGATCGAGGATCTCTGGAAACGGGGCGGATATTCCCCGTATGATGAGGACAAGCTCATCGATCTCATAGCCTACGGCAAGTCCCTCATCCCGGAATATACGCGGCTCCAGCGGATCCAGCGGGATATCCCGGCCAAGCTGATCGTTGCCGGCTCCCCGCACTCCAACTTCCGGCAACTGGCGCAGAACCGGTTGAAAGCGCTCGGGAAACGGTGCCGGTGCATCCGGTGCCGGGAGATCGGGCGTCTCCCCTCCCTTGCGGAGATGGAGATCCGCGTCTTGGAGTATGAAGCATGCGGGGGAAAAGAACACTTCATCTCGGCGGTCTCGGATGATTCCCTCATCGGTTTCTCCCGGCTCCGGGTCCCGTCGCAGGTCTACCGCCCCGAGCTTGAAGAAGCGGCTGTCATGCGGGAGCTGCACGTATACGGCAGCCTTGTACCCGTAGGAAAGGATGCCGAATCCGAAGAATGGCAGCACCGGAACTTTGGGAAGATGCTCCTTGCACGGGCCGAGGAAATTGCATTGGCCGCCGGTTACCACAATCTTGCCATCATGAGCGGCATCGGTGTCCGCCCGTATTACCGCAGGCAGGGATATGAACGCAGAGGGCCCTATATGATCAAGGGGTTGTCATGAACCCGGCCACAGCCGAATTCCTCCGCCAGCGGTTTACCGAATATTACAAGAAGACAGTCCTTGTCGCTCCGCCGTCCATCGTGCAGCGCGAGTGGGGCTTCATCCTCTTCAACCCGGGCGCAGCCGAGACCCGGATGCGTCGCCATATCGGCTTTCCCGGCAGCGGCGAGATGGTATCCTTTATCCAGAACCTCATCCCCCAGCACGCCTACTACTCGACTGCCTACTACGAGAAGCCCGATGCCGGGACCATGGCCGACAAGGGCTGGTGCGGGGCTGACCTGATCTTCGACCTTGATGCGGACCACATCGTGCGGGGCCCGTACGACCAGATGCTCGCCCGGGTCAAGGAAGAGACAGAAAAACTCCTCTCCATGCTGACGGATGAGTTCGGGATCGAACCAAAAACCATCGATCTGGTCTTCTCGGGAGGCCGGGGTTACCATATCCATCTCCGCGACATCGCGTTCCGGAACTGGGGGAGTTCCGAACGCCGGGAACTGATCGATTATGTCTGCGGTATCGGGATCGATCCTTCTGCCATGCTCTCGGGCAGGCTTTCCGGTGCGCCCGGGTGGCCGGAACGGTACCGCGGGGCCCTTATTGAATACTTAGGGCGGATCGGGACGCCCCCGGAACAAGAGGCGCTGGCTCACCTCACCGCGATCGAAGTGATTGGCAAGGACTCGGCAGCCCCATCCCTCAAGAAAAGGGAGGAGAGCAT
>NZ_PIZH01000166.1 GCF_002835825.1 Methanoregula sp.
CAATTGGCGGGAAACGGTTAGAGGAAAGTGCGGTTGTCGAGCGGACACGGGACCGGTAAGGAGTTAACCCGGGGGTAACAAAAGAAATGGCGACGGTAGGGATCGTCTTCTCGGGAACGAACAAGAGCCGGATGGAATGCCTGGAACTACCGGACCACCCGTTCTTCTTTGCCACCCAGTTCCACCCGGAGTTCAAGTCCCGGCCCACGAGACCATCGCCGCCCTATCTCGGATTTGTCGAGGCATGCAGGGCGAACAAGCGGACAAAATAAGGGAGCAGGTCACTCATGGTCAATACGGAAAAATTCATCGCAAAGGCAATCGAGGAGATAAAAACCTCCGCGGGAACTGACAAGGTCGTCATGGCTCTCTCAGGCGGTGTCGACAGCTCTGTCTGTGCTGTCCTTGCAGCCCGGGCAATAGGCGACAACCTCATCCCGATCTATATCGACACCGGCCTGATGCGGAAAGGCGAGACCGAGCGGATCCGGACCATCTTCTCGGACATCCGGCTCGATATCGTGCATGCGGAGGACGAGTTCCTCGACGCCCTCAAGGGCATCACAGACCCCGAGGCCAAGCGGAAGGCGATCGGCGAGCGGTTCATCCGGGTCTTTGAACGCGAAGCAAAGAAGCACGGGGCAAAGTGCCTGCTCCAGGGCACGATCTACCCTGACCGGATCGAGAGCGAAGGGGGCATCAAGAGCCACCACAATGTCGGAGGAATGCCGCTCCACATGGAGTTCACCAAGGTCATCGAACCCATCCGCGACCTGTACAAGGATGAGGTGCGGGACGTTGCAGGTGCGCTCGGCATGCCAAAGGAGATCCAGCACCGGATGCCGTTCCCCGGCCCCGGCCTTGCCGTGAGAGTGTTGGGCGAAGTGACGAGAGAGAAGGTCGCCGTCATCCGTGAAGCGAACTGGATCGTGGAGGACGAACTGGTGGAGAAGTACCGCCCGTGGCAGTGCTTTGCCGCCCTCCTCGGCCTCGGCACCGGTGTCAAGGGCGATAACCGGATCCATGGCTGGATCGTGGCGATCCGTGCCGTGAACTCAAGAGACGGTATGACCGCAGACCCGCTGGAGATCCCGTTCGACCAGCTGATGAGAATCGGCTCCCGGATCACCGCAGATATCCCGAGTGTATCCCGGGTGGTCTACGATATCACGGCAAAACCGCCGGCAACGATCGAATACGAATAATTTCTGAATTGTACAACGTGATGGGAATGGAAACAACACAACAGATGAAAGCGCTTGACGAGCGCTATTTCATGCCCGCTTTCTCCCGGGAACTCGCCCTTGTCAAGGGTGAGGGTTCGAAGGTCTGGGATGCGGAAGGAACGGAGTATATCGACTGCGTGGCAGGCATTGCGGTCTGCAGCACCGGCCACTGTCACCCGGCGGTGGTGAAGGCGATATGCGACCAGGCGCATAAGCTGATCCACTGCTCGAACCTCTACTATGTGCCGCACCAGGGCGACCTTGCAAAGAAGCTCGTCGAGGTCACCGGCATGCACAAGGCCTTCTTCTCCAACTCGGGAGCCGAGGCAACCGACGGGGCGCTCAAGCTTGCCCGCGTCAGGACCGGGAAGAAGAAGTTCGTAGCCTTCACCCACGGGTTCCACGGGCGTACCGTGGGGTCGCTTTCAGTCACCCACAAGCCCGCCATCCGCGAGCCCTTCGAGCCGCTTGGAATGGTCAAGACCTTTGTCGAGTACGGCGATGTGGACGGCCTGAGGAAGGCCGTTGACAGCGATACCGCAGGAGTCCTAGTGGAGCCGATCCAGGGTGAAGCCGGCGTTATCATCCCCCCTGACAGTTTCATTGAGGGGATCCGCGAGGTCTGCGACAAGACGGGAGCGCTCATGATCGTGGACGAGGTGCAGACCGGCATGGGTCGCACGGGCAAGTGGCTTGCCATGCAGCACACGAAGGTAAGCCCGGATATCGTCACCTTAGCAAAGGGGATCGCGAGCGGTTTCCCCATGGGTGCCCTTGTTGCCCGCGAAGGACTGGAGTTCAGGAAGAGCGAGCACGGCAGCACCTTTGCCGGCGGGCCGCTGGCATGTGCAGCAGCGCTTGCCACAATCGGGGTCATCGAGATGGTGCTTCCCGATGTTGCCCGCAAGGGCGAGCTCTTCCGGAAGGGGCTCGCGAAGCACAACCCCCGTGTCCGGGGGCTGATGATCGGGATGACCATCGGAGATAAGTGCCCGGAGATCCAGAAGAAGTGTGCGGAGCAGGGCGTGCTCGTCAACTGCGCAGCAGATGGCAACCTCCGTCTTGTGCCCCCGCTCACCATCTCCGATGCGGAAATCGACCGGGTAGTGAAGGTTATCAATGGAGCGCTTGGTTAGATCCTGCTACAAGAAGAAGAGCGGGTATGTCTTCGCAAAGAAAGCGGAGGATATCGCACGCGAGTACGGCATAACCCGCATAGCCCGGCTCGCGAGCAACGAGAATCCCGACCCGCTCTCCCCGGCAGCACTTGCTGCAGCAGAAGAGGCTCTGAAGTCCGTCAACCGCTATCCCGATGAGAAGGCCAGCATCCTCATGACCGCTCTTAGGGCTACCTATGCGCACGAACACTTCGTGACCGGTGTCGGGATGGACGGGGTCATCGAGACTCTCTTCCGCACGCTGGTCGAACCCGGCGAGAAGGTCGTGATCTCGACCCCGACATTCTCCTTTTATGCGCTTGCCGCTATGGGGCAGGGTGCTGTGGTGGCAACGGTTCCCCGGGAAGCAGACTTCTCGGTCAATCCAAGGAAATTATTGAAGGAAGCAAAGGATGCGAAGGTATCGGTTCTCTGCTCCCCCAACAACCCGACCGGCAATGCAACCCCGGTTCCGGTAGTTGAGGAGATCCTCGAAGGAATCGAGGGACTGCTCTTCCTGGACAATGCCTACGTGGAGTTCTCGGGGATCGATTACCTCCCGCTGATGAGAAAGCATGAGAACCTTGTCCTCGGTCGGACCCTCTCCAAGGTCTACGCCCTTGCCGGGCTCCGGGTCGGTTATGCCTTCACGCCCCGCTGGCTCCCGCCGTGGTACAACCGGGCGGGGACGCCGTTTGCGGTCAACGCCGTGTCCATGGCTGCTGCCGCAGCGGCGCTGGCTGACAGGGAGCGTGCGGATCGCTACATCGCGCAGGTGAAACGCTGGCGCAAGCGCTTCACGGAAGAAGTGAAATTCCCTGTCATGCCCTCCGACGCAAACTTTGTCATGATCGATGTCTCGCCCCACAAGAGCGACGAGATTGTCGAGGAGCTCGCAAGGAAGGGCGTGGTAGTCCGCTCCTGCCGGAGTTTCACCGGTCTTGAGGATCATTATATCCGGGCCAGTATTGGCGCGGACTGGGAGAACGAACTCTTCATCGAGGTGATCAACAGCCTATGATGTGCGGCATCACCGGCACGCCCGGCACTGGGAAATCGGTGATAGCGGACGAACTGGCACGCCGTGGCCACACCGTTGTCCATCTCACCGATACAGTCGGACCGTACGTTACCGGTGAAGACGAGAAGCGCGATGTACAGGTTGTCGACGTGGACCGGTGGGTTGCAGAATTCCAGCCCGTTAACGGTTTTGTGGAGGGGCATTTTGCTCACCTGCTCCCCTGCGACCTCGTGGTTGTTCTCCGTTGTCGGCCCGACGAGCTTAAGCTCCGCCTGAAACAGCGGAAGTACCGGGACGCAAAGATCCGGGAGAATGCCGAAGCAGAAGCCCTGGACTCCTGTCTCATCGAAACGGTTGAAGAACACGATCCCTCGCATATCTTCGAGCTCGACACCACCGGCCGCGATGCCCCGTACTGCGCTGACCGGATCGAGGCGTTCGTCCGCGGGGAGATCCCGGCAGACTTCGGCCACATCGACTGGTCGTCCTACCTGGAGGCACACCTGTGACTCTCGACCAGTACCGTTCCAGCGCCAAGGTTTACTTCGACCCGCTGGTTTCGGTTGCCATCCGGTGCCGGCTCACCCCGAACTTCTTCACCATCGCGGCGCTCCTTGCGTCGATGGCAGCGGGGCTCCTCTTCTTCTTCAACATGGTGCTCTGGGCCGTCGTTGCCGTTGCCGCAAATGCATTTTGTGATGCCATGGACGGGGCCGTTGCCCGGGAGATGAAGGCCCAGAGCAAGCGCGGCGACTTCCTCGACCATGCCGTGGACCGGTACGCGGACATCTTCATTATCACCGGTATCTTTGCCGGCGGCCTTGCCCCGTGGCAGATCGGAGTCTTTGCCCTGACCGGCGTCCTGATGTCATCCTATCTTGGCACGCAGGCGCAGGCCGTTGGGGTCGGGAGATACTATGGCGGGATCCTTGGCCGGGCAGACCGGCTGGTGATGATCCTGGTAGTCGGTATCGCAAGCCTTCTGTACCCCTCGCCGATTGTCGGGCTCACGCTCCTTGGCTGGATGCTCGTCCTCTTCGGCCTCTTCGGCCACATCACCGCACTCCAGCGGTTCGCGTACGTCTGGGCGAAAGTGGAGTAAAAACCCTTTTTTTCAGGAACCTTTGGTGGCCAGGTCCCGGATGTATTCCAGGGCCTCGATCGCGTCCAGCCTCTTTCTGTCCACGGAATGATCCTTTACCCACGATAGGAACCGTTGTGCGATAGAGAGATCGAGAGATGCCCCGGCCGATGAGACGATCTTCGGGTAGGTGCGTTGCGGGTAAAAGACCGACCGGGCCGCCGCGAGCAGAACGGCCTGCTCCTGCCCGCTGATGATCCCTTCAGTCTCGGCCCGTTTCAGCGTGAACCGGATATTCACCAGAGGCTCCGAAAGAGAAAGTCCGGTCTCCGGATCGAAGACAAGCGCCACCTCATCATCTGAGATGAGCTCCCCGCTCTTGTACATCCGGTACACCTCGCCTATTCCGGTCATGCCGAGCGTGTCCATCTCGG
>NZ_PIZH01000167.1 GCF_002835825.1 Methanoregula sp.
GGCAAGGGGCATCAACTGGATGACCAAGACCCTGCCTGCCGGGAATCCGTTCGCCGGGACTTACTATGTCATCGGAACGGCGTTCGGCCCCGGTGTGGACGAGACCAGGTGGCAGGGTGAGGGAGCCCCGCAGTATAGCGCAGGGAAGATGTACTGCACGTTCGGGTACTGGGATAGCGTCCCGAAGGGCAAAGGTGCAACGCTTGGCCTTGAGACCCCCTCAACGTTCAGCACAGACAAGTACGACCTGATGGTTTTCTGCGCGAACTTCTCGGCACCGTCGCAGGCAGCCATGACTGCGGCACTACCCACACTTACGATGTCGGAGGAGGAGGCACGACAATACTTCTATTCGATCATCAAAAAGGATTTTATCAATATCGATGGCAAAACGATGACGAAAACAGGGAACATGTACCAGCTGATGTGGAAGGCCTCCCCGGCATCCCATGACCAGTGGGAGGTCCAGATCGGGCACGGGTACATCAACGTCGGCCAGGGTGCCGTGAACTATGGCGAGACGGAGTACGTGATGTCCCTGCGGGGCCAGGACCCCGGCACCCGCTGGACCTACCATGCCTGCCGGCCGTGCATGAACTGCGGTACGTGGACCGAGACGACCGAGCTGAACAAGGACTGCACGCAGAGTTCCGATTGTATGGGCGGGCTCTCGTGCAGCGGGGGGTACTGCGTTGACCCGAAGTCGGCTGCTGCATCCTCGTCCTCTTACCCGCCCGCCCTGACCGGTGCGCCAGCTGATCAGGGAACAGGAGGACAAGGAAACACCGGTGCCCCGGGAGCCTCGTGCAGCGGAATCACCGATTGCGCATCGGGACTGGCCTGCAAAGGCGGAATCTGTGCGATACCGGGGGGGCCGTAACTCCGCAACAATTCATTATACTTTTTTCTGATACGTTCAGCATGTTTCGCTATTCTGCTGCTGAAAAACTGATAAAAAAAGGAAAGTTCACGACGTTCTCATGTCGTGTTCTCGTCGTTTCTCTTATTCCGTCTGGGGGACTTTCCGCCTGCTCGTGGCCTTGAGTTCGTCCTCGGTGACTTTCGGGACAGCATCCTGGATCTCCTTGAGGATCGCATCTACCGCTTCCCGCTTCGGGATATCACCAAGGATAGTGTCATCCATGACCGGCCGGCCGGATATCTCGTCAGCGGATTCATCCTTTGCACCAAGGAACTTTGCACCCTGGCGGATCAGCTCGGAGACCTCGAAGGGGAAGATGATCTTGGTAGCCTGTCCATTGGACATGGTTTTGAGTGCGTTGAGTGAGAGGACGGTTATAGCCTTCCGGTCAAGAGGTGCGGCTCCCACTGAGAGGATACGCAGACCCTGTGCCTCACCCTGTGACTGCAGGATCCTGCTGAGCCGTTCTCCTTCTGCACGGAGCACCTTGCTCTGCCGTTCCCCTTCCGCTTCCAGGATCATGCTCTGCCGGAGCCCCTCTGCCTTGAGGATGGCGGAGCGCTTCTCCCCGTCAGCCCTGAGGATGGCTGCACGGCGGGCACGCTCGGCTGCGGTCTGCTCCGTCATCGCGTTCTTGACCTGCTCGACCGGGTCTACTTCCTTGATCTCCACGCGCTCGACCTTGACACCCCACTGGTCGGTCTCGCGATCGAGGATGTCACGGAGCTTGGTGTTGATGACGTCCCGGTTGTAGAGCACCTCGTCGAGTTCCATGTCGCCGATGATGCCACGAAGACTGGTCTGGGCAAGGGCAATGGTTGCAATCCGGTAGTTTGAGACCTCGAAGAATGCCTTCTCCGGGTCGATCACCCGGATGTAGACAATCGCATCGACATTTGTCGGGGAGTTGTCCTTCGTTATCACTTCCTGGCTTGGGACGTCCATCACCTGGGTACGGAGGTCGAGCTTATGGACCTCGGAAATGAACGGTACGATCCAGCGGAAGCCGGGGTTCATCCGGCCGATATACTGGCCGAGCCGGATCAGGAGGCCCTGTTCGTACGGCTGGATGATCACGACACCTTTTGCGAAGATCGCGATGATGACGAGTACGAGGAATATGACGATCAGAGTTTCGATAAATGATACCATGTTATGCTACCTCTTCGACAATGATATGGACTCCCTGGGAGTCGATGACTTTCACGTTCTTTCCCGGCAGGATTTTCCCACCGGTTGATTTTGCACTCCACTCCGTTGTCCCGATAAGGACCTTGCCGGAAAGAGTGTCCGGGTCAACGTCTTTTACAACACGGCCCTCCCTTCCAACGAGCGAGTCGCGGCTGATGGTGGTCGGGCTTTCGTCCGTTGTGATCCGGCTGTACATCCAGACCGTGAACGCTGCTGCCGCAATGGCAACGACAACGCCAATCACAATGCCCCAGCCGTTGTTGAAGATATCCATGCCGAGCAGCAGCAGTATCCCAAAGATGATCATGACCGTTGCCGGCACCGTGGCAAAGAACCCGGGGCTGTAGACCTCCACGAGGAGGAGAAGTGCCCCGAGGACCACAAGGAGCCAGCCAAGGGCGATCCCTTCCAGAAGTACCATGGTTACTGTTCCGCTGCCGGCGGATTTAAAGTATGGGACATCATCCCCGGCCATTTATTAAAATTTGTGGTTGAAAAGGAGGATTTTGCCTGGTCTGCAGCCAACCAGCGCAGTAGTAACGATGGGGGAGCCGGGCGCTCAGTCATATGCGCAGCTTTGCCACTTTCACGCCAACCGGCACCCCGAGTTCGGCGGCTACCGGGCCGCATTTTGCGGCAAGGAGGTAGGCAACCGGGGGAAGGTCGTTCATTTCCGAGATGGACTCAAAGTTCGCCATCCCCTTCGCAATGATGATCGTACAGGTTTCGATGGCCTCCTTCAGGTCGCTGGGGATGAGGTCCCGGTTGAACCCGATCTCTGCCCGGTCGCCGCCACCAGATGAAGTGAAATGGTCTACCATCCTGTCGAGCCCGAGAGCCCGGGCATCTTCGAGCGTTGCATCGTTTAAGATGGGCGTCTCCTTGACCGCGAGGGTGATGTGTGCGCCCTGCGACTTGAGATACCGGATCAGCAGTTTGTCGAAGACGATCTCGCCGCAGTTGTCGGAAAGATAGACGACTCTCTGGCAGAGGGGGAGGATCCTCTCTGTATCGTCAATGTAAAGCTGTTTTTGGATCTCCATCGTAAAAAATGAATAAAAATCATCGGTGACCTCATGTCCCTTGACTGCATAATCGAAGATATTCGCGATGACCGCCGCGTGGACATGGTCGCGGAAGGTCTGCAGGCTTCCCCGCACCTGCTGGCAGACGTCCATTGCCTGCTTGTTGCCGGAGCGCTTGAGTTCATCGAACGGATCGCGGTTCCCGAGCAGTTCGTACGCCCTGCGGTGTATCCGGCTTGCGATCTGCGGATGGGTGAGGGGCTGATCCTTCAGCTCATCCATGACCTGCCGGCAGGTCTGGACGGTTTTTTCTGTGAGTGGCGCGTCCGCTCCGCAAAGGGAACACTCCATGCTGACGCGGGAGAGGAGGCAGTCAGTGCAGGTATCGGTAATCTTCATGCGGGGAACACCAGAAAAACAACGCGAAAATGGGGCCACTGAGATTTGAACTCAGGTCAGAAGACCCCCAGTCTCCTAGGATGGCCAGGCTACCCTATGGCCCCGCTCTCCTACTGTTGGATGATATCACATATCTATGTTATCGTTCGCAGCTGCGGGAGACAAGATATGTGCGTGGATCAGATCCTGCTCTTCTTGAACTCTTCAACCCGGCAGATGAGGTTCTCCAGTTCCGTGTCGGTGAGTTTCATCCTGCCGGCAATGGTGTCGACTTCATTGAGAAGCTGGCGGATCCTGACGTACATAAGGTAGATGATCAGCTGCTGGATCACGATGACCGCGCCAAACAGCACCAGCATGTATCCTTCGTATGTCACAGCCAGCCCCCGTTACCGGAATACCGCCCGTGCAAGACGGTCCACAAAACTTTCCTCGCGCCGGTCATCGGCAATCGATTCATCGTAGTCCACACCCGACATCTGGGCGGCAATCCGCTTGAACGCCTTCGTGGCGGGCGCTGTCGGGTACTTCAGGACGCAGGGAGATTTGTAGGCAGCAGCCCTGCGCACGCTGGCGTCTTCGGGCACCACATCGACGACCCGGACGCCCAGCACATCCTCAACGCTGTGGGAGCGGATCTCGGTGTGTTCCACACCGGCACGGTTGAGGATTGCGCCATAGACCTGACCTCCCATGACCTCGCAGAGGATCTTGGTCTTCAGGGCATCTGCCATGGATGCAAGTTCCGGGTTGACCACGAGGATCACCTGGTCAGCGACCGAGAGCGGGACAACGCCCTCCTTGGAGATCCCGCTTGGGGCATCAATGAGAAGGAATTCGCACCGGTCCACGAGCTTGTGCATGACGTCCCGCAGCTTGTCCGGGTCTGCCTGCTGGAAACCCTGGAGCGAGATCCCGCTTGGGACCACCTTGACGCCTGCGGGCCCCTCATAGATTGCATCCTCGATGTCTGCCTTCCCGGCAAGAACCTCGTGAAGCGTGACAGGGACATCGTCCATCCCCAGGATCAGGGCCATGTTTGCCATGCCGATATCCGCGTCCAGGATATAGGTCTCCCGCTCCAGCTGGGCAAGTGATATGCCAAGGTTGACCGTGAGCGTTGTCTTCCCGACGCCCCCTTTCCCGGAAGTGATGGTGTATGCCCGGATCATTTAAGCACTATTTTTGTCCGGTTGGCAAAAAAGGTATTTATCTCAATGGATTTGCCGTTTTTTCAAAGCGGCTTTCGGCAATTCACTCCGGAAAGTACCAAAACACAAAAAAAATTCATAGATTCCCTGCATACACCGTTATAC
>NZ_PIZH01000168.1 GCF_002835825.1 Methanoregula sp.
CCGCCAATGTCCATGTAGTTCTCCTGCGGGGAGTCTACCAGTTCCATGCCGTACACCTGTGCGTCAAAAGAACTCGGCAGGAGTTCAACAATGGCAAGCGACTGCTGGTTCAGCGTACAGCGAACACCCGGCTTCAGGTCATCTGCACTGATAGACGGTGAGCTGCGCACCAGGAACCGCGGGCCCGCACTGCTCCGGACGATCACCCGGTTTGCATCCACGACATCGGTGACCGTACCGATGATCAGGGGCGGGCTTCTCAACTGCTCGCTCTCGCTCTTGAGTTTCCGCACTTCCCGCTCGTACCGGATCTTCTGGGTCTCGATATACCGCTTGTCCGCCTCGACCTGCCGGAGCTGCTCGCGGAGCTCGAGGTTGCGGGATTCGAGATTGCCGACACGCTCCATCATCTGCACCTCGAGATCATGCTTGTCGCCTTCGATCTGGGCAAGCTGCTCGCGGAGTTGTTCAGACAGCGTGCGGTACAACCGGTACAGCTCCTCGGGAGTCTGGGGCTCCGGGGACTGGTGGATGGTGTCGGACATCTCGTTCCTCAGTTAGTTATATTGGGAAACTGCATATAAAGGGTTTGTGAGGAGGCAAACGGCAGGTTGCTTTTTCAGATCCATTCAGAGGGCATTTAAAGTCTGAAAGCAAGCTTTCTTGTGAGAATATGCAGTGCGAAATGTGCGGTGAAACGATTCGCGGTCCGCCCAAACTCGTCCGGGTCGAGGGCGCCGAGCTGCAGGTCTGTGCCAAATGCGGGAAGTTCGGTACAGAGGTCCAGCAGGCAAGGCGCACAGACATTGTCCGGCCGGCCGGTGCGAAACCCGCGGGTAACGTGAAGTCCCCGGCCGTGACCCCTTCCGCGTACCGGAAGCGGGACATGTTCGATTTCATTGAGGGGGATATTGTTGATGACTACAATGTCCGCATCCGGAATGCCCGCATGGAAAAGGGACTGTCCCAGAAGGACCTTGCCATGCAGATGAAGGAGAAGGAACACCTCATCCAGAAGATCGAGAACCGCGACCTTATTCCCGAAGAGCAGGTACGGAAAAAACTCGAGAAGGTCCTCGGGATCCGGCTCATCGATGTTCCGGACACCGATGTGGAGAAGAAAGGCCCGGGCTCCATGGCCCCGACGCTCGGTGACCTGACTATCATCCGGAAAGCCAAAAAATAATCAATCCCCCTGTGGTTATGCAAGGTCGATGACCGCGTTGTGCAGGATGTCGAGCGTGTCCCGCATGGCCCTGCCCGCATCCCGCAGGTGGTGGTAGATCTCCCGCGTCCGGATAGCGTACATGGCGTCGTTTGTTTGGAGGAGGACTGCCATACCCGTGATATACTGCTCTTCCAGTGCATTGTATGCCCTCCGGGCCTTTCGGATCTCGCTCTCAACAGAATCTTTATCGGAATCGAGGGCCTTGATCCCGCGCCCGATACATTCTGTTCCTTCAAGCAGCTGGAGCGCCATGCTGCGGATGTGTTCATCCGGCGCTACCGAGAATGCGACCATCTCTTTTGCTGTCTCCTTGGAGAAGTTGAGGATATAATCCATCTGCCGGGAGATACTGTAGATGTCCTGCCGGTCAAACGGCGTTGAAAACGACCGGATGAGTGTGTCCTCCATATCGTGCCGCATCAGGTCGACCTCATCCTCGATCTCTTCAAGTCCCGAAGGGCTTTTCAGCGGCAGGGCGCCCAGCCAGTCAACAAACTCCCGTACGCCGACTACCGTCCAGTCTGCCTGTTCATCAAGCATTGCATAAAAATCATGTTCGCGCGGAAAGAGCGCGCTAAAGAGGCCCCGGTTCGTTGTGCTTTTTCTTTCGGGTTCTGGTTTCTTCACAACTATCACGCTCCGATAAAGGGAGAGATGAAAAGGAACAACATGCCAGAAATGAGCATGGTCACGGGAATCGTAATCACCATTGCGATAATGATCTCCCTGCCCACCCGCCACTGAACCTTCCTTGGATTTTTTGCAGCTCCTACACCGAGGACTGACATGGTAATCACATGTGTCGAAGAGACAGGAGCACCGGCAATGGTTGATAAGGCTATTGAAGCCGCCGAGAAAAACTGGGAATCAAATGAGTGGATCGGTTCGATCCGGAAGATCCGGCGCCCAAGGGTATTCATGATTCGCCACCCGCCGCTGATTGTCCCTAACGCCATCAGGACCGCGCACGCACACCGTGTCCAGAGCGGTACCTCCGGAGTTGCCGCAAAACCCGCGGCAACAAGGACCATCGCGATCATACCCATCTGCTTCTGGGGATCATTTGCCCCATTGAAGAATGCCATCAGGGCAGCAGTACACCAGTTGAGTGTGACAATCTTCCGGTTCTGACGGCGCTCTGTATTGCGCATAATATAATCCGTTGTTTTATGCAATGCAAAACTTCCTGCAAATCCAATGATTGCCGAGAGGACAAAGAAGACAAGGATCTTCATGAAACCGACAAGTTCCGGCTCCGGGGCGGTAAGTTCGGTAACCCCCCAGGCAATGCTCGATATGCCCGCAGCAGCGATGCTCCCCCCGACAAGACCCCCAATCAACGAATGGGTGGATGATGAGGGAAGCCCGAACTTCCATGTAATGATGTTCCATGCCGTTGCCGTAACAAGTGCAACGAAAAGGACAACCAGTTCGCCGGCTCCGGGCTGGATGCTGATGAGCCCGACCATGGTGAAGGCAACTGCACTCCCCCCGAAGATCGCCCCGAGAAGAGACATACCTGCAACAAGGATGATACCGGCCCGTGGTGATGCAGAACGTGAGGCAATGAAGGTAGCGGCGATCGAGCTTGCGTCCTGGAACCCGTTGGTAAAGGTGAACGCGAGCGCAAGGAGAATCGTGAGGAGCGCAATCACGAGCATAAGCAGGAGCCGGCATACCTGTGGGTGACCACGGGGCCGTACCACATGGGCAGTATTGCAGGATAAGGATAAAAAGATCGCCCGGCCCGGGAAGGATCGCAGGTACGGATAAGTGTCCAGCAGGGTAAAAAGGGGTGTATCCCATCCCTGCCCGGAGGTGATGTTCTGCAGTTATTCTGCACGCATTCGAGTGAATCGGGAGTACCTTTTATGGCCGCATCGCCTTTCACCATGGTGCACATGGCCGCTGAATGTCAGGTGTAATAACAGGTATCATCCGATTCACCCCGGCTCCCTGTGCAGTTGCTGCTGCACGCGTAGGATGTCTGCATGCACGCTGCATAGCAGCCCGGGTCAAAGTCCTCGTTGGTCGGTGGCCGCAGTGCAGCCTGGTGCGGCTTGTCGATGGCAAGATAATGCGCCCCGGCAAGGATTCCTCCTGCAATGGCAAGGCAGAAGGAGAACAGGACGAACCGGCCGAGCGGCGACAGAGTGGATTGTGATAACTTTCCTCTCCCTCCCTATTTGTTGTAATCATCCGTGGGGATGGTGAGTATAAAAAAAGGGTGAAGACCGGGATTTTTTCCCGGGGAATTTTTCCAGCATGCCATTATCCGGAGATCCTGCGTCGTTTACCCAGTTTTTTTGACACTATTTTCCTTCGTGATCCTAATGAGGGTTTTTTACTATTCTCTAGAGTGTTTTCAGTGATGTTACTGTTGCTGTCCCGGTACCATTCACCGGTCCCGTATATACCCCGGAGCCAAGCCACCAGTCGTCAGCCACCTGCCTGCCGTACCCCAGCTTTGACTCAAGGATATTGTTGTCCCGCGGATTAATGTACACGTAACGATAGAACCCGCTCCCGTTCCGGACTGTTTCTGCCATCTCCTTCACAAAGACTGCATTGGCTCCTTCACGGGGTTTGCCAATCGCTTCCGGGTTGATCGGGTGAGCGAGGGTCGTGCCATTGTACCCGTACGCGAAAATATAGAGTTCCCCCTGCATAAACGACCCGTTGCGGTTGCTGAACTCGGACAGGGCCCGTTGGTCGCCCTGCTCCTTTGCATAGGCAACTGCATGATCGACAAACGAAACGAGAGTTTCGTTGGAGACTGAGGGCATCATAGGGCTGACCGGTGTTGGAGGGGGAGTTGCCGGAACCGGCAGGGTCCGATTCTCTGCGCAGCCCGCTGCAACCGCCAGCGTGAAAAGGATGAGAACCAGCAGAGGGGGCAACAGGGTTCTTCTCATGGGCGTATTATTGGATTTTTTTCCTTTATAGGGTCATCTGTGTCAGCGGATTTCCACACCGGACCACCCGGATATATCAGGAGAAGCCCGCAATACCGCAGATACCTTTTTGTGTAAACCGATCTCCACATACATATTCGGAAGATCCCGGACCATTCCGGAAGAATGGTGAACTGCCAGAAGGCCGTGATTCCGGAAGACAATCCGGGGCCGACAGGCGGATAGTTGACACTCCGGTTTCAGCTCCAAAAACATTCCGGGCATAAAAACGATCATGGCACATATTCACGGCATCTCAGGCAGCACCCGTTTCCTCCTTGCGGGGACAAAGCCAGTCCACGGCAGAAGACTGGCAACCCTGGCGGAGATCACGCAATTCATGGAGAAATACCCGGAACTCCTTGCCAATGCCGCATCCATTGAGGAGAAGCGGCAGGATGAGATCATCCGTGCACTGGAGGTCCGCGAATCAGAGCTCAACCGTGAGATGGCAGAGGGCATCGAACAACGTACAAAGGATGTTTATACCCGCATCCTTGCGATCAACGATCGTATTGCAGGCAGTGAATCATTCTTCATGATTCTCGGGCTCCTGATCCGGGTCTGGGGAGCGAACCAGATTATTTCCGGGCAGATTCACCTGCCATCAACCCGGGTCCGATGGAAAATCGGGAAGTTGAAACGCGAAACGCAAAAGGAG
>NZ_PIZH01000169.1 GCF_002835825.1 Methanoregula sp.
CATCATGGGATAGGGGAGACCAATGCAGCCGCGAAGTTGTCCGTTTTTGGTCAGCGTAACAAAGACGCCACGTTTTTCCCGGAATATTGAAGTGAGGTTCAGTGCCGGCTTAGGCTTGTTCGCACAAACATATTCTACGGCGCCGCGTGCAGAGCGGATTGCCATGAGCCCCTCCTCATCAGTGAGCAGTTCCATAGATGGTTTCATCTCCCGTGTGACAGTCTGGTGTTAATCCTGTATACCAATGTATCGGATGGTGTGTGACATGCTGGAACCATGCCCCAACAGGATATCCGGCATCGACCTTATTATCCTGCACAGCCAACAGAATAACGAGAGGGAGAGAGCGGCTGACGGTGACAGAAATGTTGCTGAGGAAAGTCCCCCCACCCACCGGGCACGCAGCCGTACGCAAGTACGGGTGGCGAGAGTCACGGTAATGGCACAGAAACGACACGGCCTGCCATCAGTTATGATGCGGTTGAGCCTTACGGCGAGAAGCATGGTATCCATGCGAGTAACCCGCTGAGCGTTCACGGGCAGGAAACGATGAAACGGCGAACCCCTGCGGGTGCAAGTCAGAACAGGACAAATGGATAGTCCGGTATCCGTCCGGGTATGACGCAATAGCTGAATGCCGCTTTGAACAAAAGGAGGCTTACTCCTCCCACTCACTTTTACCCTTGGGATATTTTACAGGAAATCATGGAACTGAAGCTCACTATTCCCGGATCATAACGTCCTGCCGATACCTGCAACAGGATATTAAACCGGAATTCCCAGAGTACGGTACGAGGATTTCAGTATGAGTATCCTGGATACCCCCGGTTGGTCTTTCACCCGACTTTCATTTACCGTTCTCGTTCTTGCTCTGATCATCCTGCCCGCAACAGCAGTTACCCTGACGCCCGGTGCATCTTCCGGTTCTCCTACTATCTCGAGCGGAGATCCTGTCTATGTTAACGGTGTTGCGACCGGTCACCCGCAAAATGGCCTCCAGGTCTGGCTTATCGGCAATAACATGGTTCGAATTTCCACAGTTCAGGTCAAGAGCGACAATACCTATAGTTATGAAATCACCTCAGCGGAAACACAGAACTTTGCTCCCGGGCAGTACCTGGTCATTGTCCAGCACCCCATGATGAACGGGCAGTTTGATATTACATACTCCGCAACAACAGGACAGGTGATCAACCGCCAGATGCAGGCAAGCGGGGGGAGCGGCAGCGGCACAGCAATCTTCCAGCTGACCCGCGCCGGCAGCCTCCAGAGTCCGGATGCGGCATCAGCACTTATGCAGGCAATCAGCAGCCAGAATGTCGACGATACTTTTGCCACCACATCGTTCATCATCAATCCGCCGAATGCAATTGTCAACCCGGTCGGCGATCACGTTGTAGGAGATAAATTCATAATCACCGGTACGACAAACCTTGCAGTCGGAAACAAACTCCAGATTGATGTCTATTCCTCCTCATTTTCCCCTACAAAAAAGAGCCAGTCCGGAGCATATTCCGGAGCAAGCGGTGTAGTGGAAGTGACTGCAGGAACCAATGGAAAAAATCAGTGGTCTTTTGCCATTGACTCATCAACATTCAGGCCGGACGAATATATCATTACGGTCGAGGGGATCGTGCAGGACGTAAAAGGTTCAGCAACATTCAATATTCATACAACAACCCCGGCGCCTGCAACAACGGCAGTCCCGGTCACACGGTCTGTGGTGGAGACAGATACTGCCACTCCTATTGCCTCAACCATGCCCGTACAGGGTGTTCTTCCTGCGACAACTCATGCGGATTTGCCAATGTGGTCAATCCTTACCGGTCTCGTTGCCGGAATAGTGCTCTTCTTCATACGGAGATAGCGCTGGTAACCCCTACCACCCGAGCATGAGGGTCTTCGTGCGGGAGTAACTCTCCAGTGCATGGAGACCATTTTCTCTTCCCAGTCCACTCTCGTTCATCCCGCCAAACGGGATCTCCGGAGGAACTGTGAGATGCCGGTTCACCCAGATGATGCCGGCGTGGATATCGTCGAATGCGCGTTTTGCGGTATGGAGATCGGTCGTCCAGATCGATGCCCCAAGACCATACGATGACCGGTTTGCTTCTGTTATGGCAGTCTCCAGATCGGGAACCGGCATGACAGGCAGGACCGGTCCAAATACTTCGCTGGTTAAAAGCGCACTGCTCTTCACCACATCGGTAACTACCGTTGGTCTGTAGAAAAATCCCCGTGAATACTCAGCTCCTTCCGGTCTGGATCCCCCGGTAAGAATAGTCCCCTCCCCCTTTCCATGAACGCTTTCAACGAGTTTTTCGATACGCTCGCGCTGGATGGCGCTGTTGAGCGGACCCATATCCGTTCCGGTATCGAGGCCATTCCCCAATTTGAGCGCACCTGTCTTTTGTTTGAGTTTTCGTGAAAATTCCGTTGCAATGGATTCATGGACAAAGAGACGTTTTACTGCAGTACAGGTCTGGCCCGCATTGTAGAATCTCCCCCTGATTGCACCGTCAACAGCTGAATCGATATCCGCATCAGGCATGATAATCATCGGGTCGGAGCCCCCGAGTTCGAGCGTGAGTTCCTTGAGACTTCCGGCAGCACGTTGGCGGATCCGCTGCCCTGTTGCACAGTTTCCTGTGAATGAGAGTTTTTTTATTTCCCGGTGTTCTGCCATTGCTTCGCCAACAATCTCTCCCGCCCCAGTTATGGTATTCAGGGTTCCGGGAGGCATTCCTGCCTCATCAAGGATCTGTGTAAGCCGGAGCGTGGTAAGGGGTGTCGAGGATGCAGGTTTCAGGACCAGGGTGTTGCCTGCCAGGAGGGCGGGCCCGACTTTCCAGCCCATAATAATGACAGGCATGTTCCAGGGAATGATGGCACCACAGATTCCCAGTGGTTCGCGAGTTACCAGGGCATCTCCGGTTGCCCCGAGACGCACCAGTTCTCCGTTCTGTACTGCAGAGATCCCGGCATAAAACTCCAGGATATTGGCATATCCCCGGATCTCATCAATGGATTCCCGGAGGGGTTTTCCCTGTTCTGTAGTTAACAGTTGTGCAAGATCCTTATGCTGTTCCCGCACAATCCCGGCAGCACGAAAGAGGATCGTTCCCCGTTCGCGTTGAGTTTTTTTCTTCCATATGGGAAATGCCGCATCCGCAGCAGCCACTGCACGTTCAACATCATTCTTTCTCCCTGCCGGCACATGATCGATTTCGTCTCCGGTGGCCGGATTAATCACCGGTATCCAGCTGTCATCATCAGGTTCTGCATCGGTTCCGCCAATCCGCATCAGCATCAGTTATCGCATCCCTTCAGGGACATCTGCAGTCCCGCAATACTGGTTTACTTTGCAACTTTGCCCTAAAAACCCATTCCATCCTGGTGAACAGTATACGCACAATTGAGGTAGTAGCAGTGTCCGGCAATAAACAAAGATTGTTATTGCCGGGATGGTGGTATGGAACGACTGCACCCGGACATGACTGATGCGTCAGCTACCGCTTTGGCTACCCGTTTGGTTACACTCTTGTCAAGGATGCTGGGCAGGATATGCTCCGGGCGCGGTTTTGACACACAACCGGCAATGGCATGTGCGGCTGCGATCTTCATTTCATCAGTTATCCGGGTTGCCCTCGCATCCAGCGCGCCCCGGAAGATCCCGGGGAAGGCCAGTACATTATTGATCTGGTTGGGAAAGTCGCTCCGCCCGGTGCCGACAACTGCAGCGCCAGCTTCTTTTGCAGTATCCGGCATAATTTCCGGAACCGGATTTGCCATAGCGAAGACAATAGGATCCTTATTCATCAATCGGATCATCTCCGGCGTCACAAGATTCGGAGCAGAAACACCGATAAACACATCTGCTCCGCACAAGGCATCGGCAAGTGTCCCAGCGAGGGCAATCCGATTGGTCTCCTCAGATATAATGAATTTGTACTTGTTCTGGTAGAGTCCTGCCCTACCCCGGAATATCGTTCCCTGTGTGTCACAGACAATAATCTCGTTGACCCGGGTACAGACATCCGGGCTGTAACCGATGCACTTCAACATTCTCGTGATGGCATAGCCGGCAGCACCGGCACCGTTAATGACGATATTGAGATCGCTGTATTTCTTTCCTGTTACTTTACAGGCATTGATGAGGGCTGCAAGAACGACAACGGCAGTGCCGTGCTGGTCATCGTGCATAACCGGAATCCCAATATCCTGGAGGGCATCTTCAACCTCAAAACATTTCGGCGCGGCAATATCCTCAAGGTTGATGCCGCCAAAGACCGGTGCGATATTCTTTACCTTGTCAACAAAATCCGTTTCGTAACTTTCAAAGCAGATAGGAAATGCATCCACATTGGCAAATTCTTTGAACAGGATTGCTTTTCCTTCCATCACCGGTATTGCTGCATATCCTCCGATATTTCCCAGCCCGAGGACTGCTGAACCATCCGTAACAATGGCGATGGTATTTGCCTTCAGGGTATATTCGTACGCATTGTCCCGGTTTCTGATAATTTCACGGCTTACTTCAGCAACTCCCGGTGTGTAAGCAAGGGAAAGGTCATGCCGTGTTTTTAAGAAGACCTTCGGCCGGATCGCAAGTTTCCCACGGTGTTTTTCATGAAGAACAAGGGCTTCCCGGTACAGGGAATCGCTACCGGGCGAGAAGGACATACGGTAATCTCACTATACGTGAAAATGATGGCCTTGGTCATGAATGTAATGGTCGATAAGGAATTATTCCCTAATATGCCACGCGGCAATTATTCTCTGAATGTCAATACTATGTCCCGA
>NZ_PIZH01000170.1 GCF_002835825.1 Methanoregula sp.
CGGTAAACTTGTTGGACTAGGCGATGGTCGTCCTGATGGTTTCTGTCGTATCTTTGTCACGGGGTGTGATATGGAGCGAGAGGAACCTGCTTACCGTGAGGTCTGAGATGGCGCGGGTGTTCTGGGTGATGAGAGCGATAGGTTTTTTCGGCGGGTCACGGACCATGTCATCGGAAGGTGGAATGCCGTTGATAAGGATGGATCGTCCGGTGATGGTATCCCCCTGGGCAAGAACTTCGATATCATTAATGAATGCCGATTTGCCGGACCCGGTGGATCCCACGATTGACAGGGTGTCGCCAGGACGGAGGGTGATCCGGGAAAACCCCTCGCATGTCCCGTCGCGATTGGTACCGGAAAGGATTGCAAGTTCGCGGAACTGCTCGCTCTGCATGATCACCATGATCGCTGGGACACATATAAGAATTCCCAATTTTATATGAAAATTATCCTTAAAGTAATAATTATTAGGGATAAAATTACACATAAAGGTTAATATGCTGTCAAAGAGGATATTTGAGACCGACTTCACCACTGCACTGAACGAGGAGCTGGAGCGGAAGAACCTAAGCGTGAAGGATCTTGCGGAACTGACCGGGATCCCGGTCTCGACCCTCTACAAAGTCACGGTGGGCGAGCGGGACCCCCGCCTCTCCACGGTGAAAAAGATAGTATCGGTTCTTGAGCCCGGGCAGGAGAAGTTCATTGCCATCATTGCTGCCCGGTTCCTTCTTGACACGCTCGTAGCCCGCGAAACCGACGTGAACGGGAAAACGTTCCACATCAGGGGATATTCTGCAAATTCCCTCGAAGAGTGCATCATTGCTGCAGCCCGGGCCGAGAAGGACGGGGCTTCCGCGATCGTATGCGCCCCCATCCTTGCATCGATTGTCGAGAAGATTGTCGACATCCCTGTTGCCATGCTCCGCCCGGACCTTGCTGTGGTCAGTGAAGCAATTACTACCGTGGCCCGGAAGATCGGGTGAGCCATGACAGGACCAGGTCAGATCAGGATCGGCCACCTCTCCACGGTATACCATACGGCATTTCTCCTGAAGGGAACCCGCCTCCTCGCGGACCAGGGCATCGATGCAACATGGACCCTCTTCCCATCCGGGCCGGACATTATCAGTGCCATGGAGCACGGGAACCTTGATCTCGCCTATATCGGCCTGCCCCCGGTCATTATCGGGATCGACCGCGGGCTCCCCCTTTCCTGTATCGGCGGAGGGCATGTTGAGGGTACAGTCATGATTGCCGGCCCTGATATCCTCGCGTTATCGGAACAAGGGAGTATGAAGGAATTCCTCCGGCAATTTGCCGGCATGACGATCGGCACACCTCCGCGAGGTTCCATCCACGATGTAATCGTGAGCGAACTCCTGCGGGAGAACGGGGTCACCGATGTGACGGTGAAGAACTACCCATGGGCCGACTTCCTCCCTGACGCGCTGCGGGACGGGGAGATCGCAGCCGCTGCGGGGACACCGGCCCTTGCCGTGACCGGGCGCCGGTATGGGGATGCCCGGATCGTTGTTCCGCCTGAGCGGCTCTGGCCATTCAACCCGAGTTATGGCATCGTGGTTATGCGGGAGATACTCAAGAGAAGGGACGTACTTGCAGGGTTCCTGCGTGCCCATGAGGCAGCGTGCGAAATGATCCGGCATAATCCCGGGGGAGCGGCGCGGGTGGTTGCGGATACCACCGGCATGGTGGACGCTGGTTTTGTCCTGGACGCCTACCGCATCTCGCCAAAATACTGCGCATCGCTTCCCGAGGGGTATATTGCGTCCACCATGAAGTTTGTGGGAACGCTCCAGTCGCTGGGCTATATCTCGCGGCCCATCTGTGAGAATGAGATCTTCGACCGTTCGATAATCAACACCGTGCACCCGGGCCCGCATCATTATGGTGACGGGATGGCGGAATAAGAAAAGGTGATACTCAGTCCTCGATCGCAATCGTCGTGAGCTTGACCGATTCAACGCCCTTGTGGGACATCAGCTTCTCGGCGAGCGCCTTGAGCTGGCTGCCGTCACCATGGACCAGGATGACCTCGAGGCACCGCTCATGGGTCACGTGGGAGTGGAGTGAGGCCTTGATGATGCCGTGGTACTCGTGCTCGATCTCCGTGATGGCCGAGAGGAGGTTCCTCTGCTCATGGTCGTACACCATCGTGATGACGCCTTCCCGCTCGCCCTTGACATCCGACATCCACTTGTAGTAGGTGATGTAGGTGCGGATGGCGTCGCGGATGCCTTCCGATCGCGAGGAGTACCCGCGGTAGTTCAGGATCTCATCGAAACGGTCAAGAAGGTTCTTCGGCAGCGAGATGCCGATGCGGGAAAGGTCGTCTTCCATGGCCATAGGGTATCAGTGATGAGTGTATGATTGCTGATAGTTCTTCAACATTTTGAAAAAATGCCGGGAAACGTGTTACTAAGTATTAATCCCGCCTGACGATCTTCAGGCACGTGAACCTTAAAGAGTCTCTAGCCGTTTGCACGCTTCAAGCAGCGTCTCATCCTTCTTCGAGATTGGAGAGGTCGCAGACCTCGACAACCTGAAGGGAGGCGCCAGACGACCTTCAGGCATGTAAACCTTACAGAGTATCTAACCTTCTGCAGGCTTCCTGTAGTGTCTCATCCTTCTTCGAGAACGTGAACCGGAGCTTCGTCTCCCCGCCGTTTGCATAGAACGAGCTTCCAGGCACCGCCGCAACCCCTGCCGTCTCCACCAGGTGGCGGGCGAAGTCCGTGTCGCTCATGCCAAAGGAGCTGATGTCGGTGAAGATGTAGTACGCACCCTCGGGAAGTTCGCAGGCGAACCCGGCCTTCTTCAGGCCTTTATACAGGATCTGCCGCTTGCGGTTGTACTCTATGGCAAGTTCCTTGTAATACGACTCCGGCAGGTTGAGGGCGGCAACGCAGGCACGCTGGAGAGGGGCGGGGGCGCCGACGGTCAGGAAATCGTGGATCTTCCGGATCCGGTCCGTGAGGGCAGCGCCTGCAAGGGCATAGCCGACCCGCCACCCGGTCACGCTGTAGGTCTTCGAGAAACTGCCGATGGTGATCGTCCGGTCCTCCATGCCGGGGAGCGACCCGATCGAGACATGACGGTGCCCGTCGTACACGATGTGCTCGTAGATCTCGTCCGTGATGGCAATGGCGTTGTGCTCGATGCAGAGGTCGGCGATGAACGAGAGTTCCTGTTTTGAGAAGACCTTGCCGGTCGGGTTGTTGGGCGTATTGATGATGATGGCCCGGGTCTTCTTCGAGAACGCCGCCTTCCACTTCTCCTCGTCAATGGAGAGGTCGTCTGCAAGGGGGACATAGCGCGGAGCGGCACCCGAGATCTGCGCATCCGGGCCATAGTTCTCGTAGAACGGCTCCGGCACGACCACCTCATCGCCCGGCTGGATGATGGCAAGCATCGAAGCCATCATTGCTTCGGTCGAGCCGCAGGTGACCGTGATCTCTTTTTCGGGGTTGAAGGACATCCGGTTGAACTTCTTCACCCTTGCTGCGAGTGCCTCGCGGAGGTCCTTTGCGCCCCACGTGATGGCGTACTGGTTGATGTCGTCCTTCACCGCTTCGCAGGCCGCGGTCTTCAGTTCTGTTGGACAGGGAAAGTCGGGGAACCCCTGTGCAAGGTTGATCGCGTCATGTTTCAGCGCAAGCCGGGTCATCTCCCGGATCACGGACTCGGTGAAGGTATCTGCCCGCGACGGGTGGGTGGCAAAGAAGGGGGCAATGCCCTTCCCGGTTCCGGCTCTCTTGTCCTGCATACCGATCCGGTGGACACGCCCGGAAAATATAATGAGAGGATCCGGCTCCTGGTTTTCCTCCCTTCTGCGCACCGTACATAAGAAAAATCCCTTGTGCAGTGCTGTTCATGAGAGATGGTGCACCAATTAAGCAAGTTTTATTTACTTAATGCAAGTAAAATTGATCCTGTATCATCATGCACATCATGGAAGGATTCTTACCCTGGCAGTGGTGCGTTGTCTGGTGGCTTGTCGCCCTCCCCTGCCTGATGCTCGGTATCTGGCAACTCAAAAAAGTCATCAATGCGGACCGCGAGGCGCTGCCCCTGCTGGGGGTGACGGGCGGGTTCATCTTCATCCTCTCGTCCCTGAAACTCCCCTCCGTAACCGGGAGTTGCTCGCACCCGACCGGTACCGGCCTCTCGGCCATCTGTTTTGGCCCATGGATCACCGCGGTGATCTGCGCAATCGTCCTCCTCTTCCAGAGCCTCTTCCTCGCCCACGGCGGCCTCTCCGTGCTCGGGGCAAACATCGTCTCGATGGGTATCGTCGGCCCTGTTGTCGGGTACGCCGTCTACCGGCTGCTGAAGGACACTTCAGTCAACATCTTCCTCACTGTATTCCTTGCAACAGCGCTTGCGGATATGTTTACCTACGTGACCACCTCGCTTGAACTGGCGCTTGCCTATCCCGCGGAAGTTGGTGGATTTACCAGCTCGTTTGTCATGTTCATGGCGATCTTCGCCGTCACGCAGGTGCCGCTCGCGATTGTCGAAGGCATCGTGCTTGCCCTCGTCTTCAAGTATATCGTAGCCCTCAAACCCGATATCCTTATCCGGATGAAAATATTCTCCGAAGCACAGATCACGGCAGCCCGGGGTGAGGCATAATGGCGAAGAACTACCTGCTTGAGATCCTGACGGTTGTTGCAATCGCGGCATTCATCGGGATCTTCCTCTTCACCAGTTCGACCATGGAAGGCGCCGAATTCGCCGGTTCCGATAACGTGGGATCGGGCCTGA
>NZ_PIZH01000171.1 GCF_002835825.1 Methanoregula sp.
GCAGAGTGCATCGGGAGGAGGATAACATTCGGGAAAACCCGGGAAATGCTTGTGTCCTTCCGTGACGGCACGGACCGGAAGACCGCCGAGGAGGAGCTTAAGGACAGCGAGGAGTTTGTCAACACCATCTTAGAGAATATCCCGGATATGATCTTTGTCAAGGATGCCGGGAAACTCCGGTTTGTGCGGTTCAACCGGGCCGGTGAGGAACTGCTGGGATATTCACGGGAAGACCTGTACGGGAAGAGCGATTACGACTTCTTCCCCAAAGAGGAGGCGGACTTTTTTACTGAAAAAGACCGGGAAGTCTTACGAAATGGCATAATAGCTGATATTCCCGAAGAGGTCATCCAGACAAAGGACAAGGGAGAGCGCATCCTGCATACAAAAAAGATCCCCATCCCTGACCGTGACGGAAATGCCCGGTATCTTCTGGGGATCTCGGAAGACATCACGGAGCGCCGGAGGGCCGACGAGGAACTCCGCGAGTCGGAAAAGAAATTTGTTACGATCTTTCAGAACAATCCCGTCCCCCTCACCCTCACAACCGCAGGTCGCGGGGTGTTTGCCGATGTCAATGAGGCGTTCCTCGCCAGCACCGGGTACCTGCGGGAAGAGGTGATCGGAAAAACCCCGGGGGAGCTTAGCCTGTTTGTCAACCCGGATGACATTACGAGGCTCGTGACAGAACTTCGTTTAAAGCACCAGGTCCGTGGAATGGACCTGCCCTGCCGGACAAAGAATGGCGAGGTTCGCATCTGCCGGTTCTCCTCGCGGGTCATCATGATGGGGAGCACACCCCATGTTATCTCAACCGTCGAGGATGTCACAGAGGGCATGAAAACCGAAGACGCGCTCCACCAGGCAAACAAAAAGCTCCACCTCCTCTCGAGCATCACCCGGCACGATATCAAGAACCAGCTCATGACCCTGGACGGGTACGTCAGCCTCATGGATAAGAAGAGCCCGGCCGGCTGTGAGCAGGAGATTGCCCGTATCAGGAAGGTGAGCAGGCAGATCTCCGGCATGATCCAGTTCACGAAGGACTACCAGCAGGTGGGGATAGCAAGCCCGGTCTGGATGGATATACGGGCCCTGGTGAATGATGCCGAAAAGGGCGTCTCCCAGATGGCTGTCACGGTCAGGAACGATATCCCGGCCGGCACGGAAGTCTATGCCGACCCGCTCATTGCAAAGGTCTTCTTCAACCTGGTTGACAATGCCGTGCGCCACGGGGGGTCGGTCACCACCATCCGGTTCTCGCTTGCACCGCATGACGGGAAAAGCACGATCGTATGCGAAGACGACGGCACGGGTATTGCCCCCGAGATGAAAAAGAAACTCTTCCAAAAAGGCTTCGGAAAGAACAACGGCTTTGGCCTCTTCCTCTCCCGCGAGGTCCTCGATATCACCGGCATCACGATACAGGAAACCGGTGAGCCGGGTAAAGGGGCGCGGTTCGAGATGAGCATCCCCAATGAGTCGTTCAGGATTACTGCGGGGAAATGATCGCATATCGCCCCGGGCTGTTCCGTGTATCCTGATTAATCCACTGCCTGGGGTTCTGGACACCTGTCCTAATTCGCCATCAGGTACTCGTATGCCTCGAGTGCTGCTTTTGCCCCATCCCCGGCTGCAATGATGATCTGTTTGCTCTTCTCATTGGTGATATCGCCTGCAGCAAAGACACCGGGCCGGCTTGTGCAGCAGTTGATATCAACGATGACCTCCCGGCGGTCGTTCAGGTTCACAAGACCGTCCAGGATCTCCGTGTTGGGGATCCAGCCGATCTCGACAAAAATCCCGTCAAGATCGATCATCCGCTCCACGCCATTCCCGTCGCGGATCGTGACCCCTGTCAGGAACTGTTCTCCATGGAGAGCAGTGACATGCGTATGTTCGTGAACCACGATGCTGCCGATTGTTTTGAGCCTCTCCACAGAGATCGGGTCCGCCCTGATGCTGCTGCGCACAATGAGGTTGACTGATGATGCGATCCGGCTCATCTCGATAGCAGTCTGGAGTGCAGAGTTCCCGCCGCCGACAACCGCGACTTTTTTTCCTTTATAGAGGGGGCCGTCGCAGGTTGAGCAGATCGAGATCCCGCGCCCGATGAACCGGTCCTCCCCGAGAACATCGAGTTTCCGCGCCCGCTTGCCCTGCGTGAGGATAAGTGCCCTGGCCCGGATGGTTTTACCCGAGGCTGTCTTGACGGTAAACTCCTGCTGGTCCTGAGCAACCGCGGTAACGCGATCCAGTTCCAGCCTTATATTGAGCGTCTTGACCTGTTCTTCGAACTTCTTCATCAGGTCCTCACCGGTTACCATCCGGTAGCCCATGTAGTTCTCGATGGCCCACGACTCCAGCGCCTGCCCGCCGATGTTTTCGCTGATAATGAGTGTATTGAGCATCTTCCTTGCGCAATACACTCCCGCTGTGAGACCGGCCGGGCCGGCCCCGATGATCAGGACATCGTACCGGTCCGGGGCTTCCTCCGTTCCAAAGAGTTCGGTCAGGCGCCCGGCATCGAACCCGACGATCACTTCGCTGTCCACCACGATGACCGGGACACCCCGCTGGCCGGAGATCTCGATCATTTTTTGTGCCTGCCCCGGGTCGGCACCAACATCGATGCTCTCGTACGGGACGCCGTACTTGTCGAGGAACGCCTTGGCCATCCGGCAGTAGGGGCAGTTCCGGGTAGAATAGACGGTGACTCTGGTCATTAAGCCGGAAAGGGTTTCGGAATGATATAAACATATTGACGGCGGCAGGATGCAGGGAGGGGGCCGTCCTTATCGCAACCTTCTTTTTGGACAAGTCCCAATACACCTTTGGATACATCCATGGACACCACCTGTTCCGTTCCGGGGATGAGGAGATACGCCCTTTTCTTTCTTGTACTGTTCCTCGCTCTTTTTATTCCCGTGACCGGGGCAGATCCCGCCCCCGCACCTGACCCGGCGCTGTACCTCCCCTTCAACGAGGAGGGGGGGATGATGGCTCTCGATGCCTCGGGCCATTACAACCCCGGCATCATTATGGGGGCCGAACGGACCCGGTCCGGGATGTGCTGGGGAGCGCTCTTCTTCAACGGGACGGGAGAGTATGTCAGCATCCCGTACACGGATCGGAACCACCCGCGGCAGAACATCACGGTCTCGACATGGTTCTACGTGGACTCGTACAACCCCCAGACCTTAATCTCCAGTTACCAGGACGGGGGGTACTGGCTGGGGTTCGGTGACGGGAACGACCTGTGGTGGACCATCACCACCGAACGGTCAGGACCCGTCTCCGTTCCGGTACTCCACGAGGGGATTGCACTCCGGCAGTGGCACCATGTCACCGGAACCTATGACGGCACATCCGCGAGGATCTACCTCGACGGGTCCCTCCGGAACCGGGTCAATGCATCCGGTCCCCTCCTTTACGAGTACCAGAACTCCGTTCTTCTCGGTGCGGATGCCGGGGAAGGGCAGACGCCGGACCTTTCCTGCCCGCGTTTTCTGAGGGGGGGGCTCGATGATGTCCGGATCTACGACACGGCGCTGACCTATTCGCAGGTGATGGAAGACCGGTTCCGCTGCTCTGCCGAGCCGGGAAGGATCCCGCGTGCTCTTGAGAACGAAACCTTTGCCCTCCCCTCCTGCCTTTCCAGTTCCGGGTCGCTCGTGCTTGCCGAAGGGCAATCTGTCAGGAGGACTCTCCTCTTCTCCGACATCGCGGAGAACGGGATCTGGTCGGTTTCCGTGCCGCCGGGATCGGTCCTGGTTGTCAAGGCACGCGATCTCTATTCCGCGTCATACCCGGATTCCTGGTATGTTGAGATCGCTGACGGGGACCAGCGCATTGACCGGTCGGTTGCCTTTCCCCGTACCAATAATGCACCGGTAGACGGGGTGATACCCTCCGGGAATGCCAGGGTCACCATCCGGTACTTTGACGGTAAGAACCGTTTCCCCGCCAGTGTCGAAGTAACATTCGAATGCCGTGCTGCACCCCCCCTTCCTCCCATCCAGGTCATCCCGAAAAATATCCTTGCAAACCCCGGGATCGTGATCTATTCTGCCTCCTGGGCAACCCTGATTGCAGTCCTGGTTGTCGTTGTCTGGCTGCACCGGAGAAAGGCTGCACGAAAGGCAGCAGCGAAAAAAGAAGGGCCCGGTGAGACGCCTGAAGAAACCCGGGAAAAAGAGGAATAAGACCCTTACAGGGTGATTTCCTTAAACTGCTTGCCAAAGACCCCGCAGATCGGGCACTTGTCGGGAACCTTTCCGAGTTCAATGTTGCCGCAGACCGGGCAGAGGAACACCTTCTCCCGCCCGATGTCATGACCTGCTTTGATGGTGTCAAGGGCCTTCTTGTAGAGCGCTGCATGGACCTGTTCGGCCTTCATCGCGTGCGTGAACGCTAAGATCGCGTCGGTCTTCTTCTCGGCCTCTGCTTCGCTGATGAACCCGGGGTACATGGACTCGTATTCGTGGGTCTCTCCCGCGATTGCACCCTCAAGGTTGGCTGCCGTTGTGCCGACCGCGGACATGACCTTTAACAGCTTCTTTGCATGAATGGCCTCAGCCTCGGAGGCTGCCAGGAAGAGCGTGGCTACTCCCTTGAACCCCTCCTCGGCGGCCTTGTCGGAGAATGCCTTGTACTTGCGGTTTGCCTGCGACTCGCCGGCATACGCTTCCTTTGCATTGTCGATAGTTGCCATAGGGGATGATCTGTCTCTTTTACACCTCTGAAGTCTC
>NZ_PIZH01000172.1 GCF_002835825.1 Methanoregula sp.
TGTGCGATAGGTAAGGCATAGTCCCGGAAGAAGAACAAGTGCGGGGCCTGACACACACCGGACCGCATGGGCAACAGCAACTGCGGCATCTCTTCCTGCGAACAGGTGAAAGACCGGTACCGCCACACCTGCAGCGATTTTCCCTGCAGACGGCTGAAGCAGCTGGACACACGCTACAGGGCGAAATACCACATGAGCATGATCGACAACCTTGCGGCAATCAGGAAGGACGGAATTCGTGCTTTCGTCAAAAACGAACGGGAACGCTGGAGCTGCAAAGCCTGCGGCGGGATCATCGATGTCCACCACTACCGCTGTTCAGTATGTGGCAGGGAACCGGAATAACTGCCCTTACAACAATTCCGACAACCGCTTCCCCACGCTGCTTTCGCACTTCTCCTGGTGCCTGCAGCGGTTGCAGGGCGCATTGAGCGGGTGCTGCGGCATTGCACCCTCGCGGATCTCCCGCAGTTTCTTCAACGTGGCAATCACCTGCCGGCGGTCCCGGGGCTGGACTTCATGGAAGCGGGATACACCATCAGGAATGTATTCGATATGCCCGCCCTTTACTTCCGATCCGGTCATCTCCTCAAGGCAGAGCGCGATGGCAGCAACCCGGAGGCGGTCGGCGGCATAGGCACCAAACGGCAGGGCACCCGAGGCCCGGATGATGGAGAACGTCCCCTCGCCGTCGATGCGGTCGATCATGCCGGCCAGTTTCTGGATATCGGAGACTACCCGGACATCGGTCTCCGATGCAGGCTTCCACGCAGTCTTGTTGCAGGCAGCAATGCTGATGTCCAGCAATTCCCTTAAGGATGAGTCGATACCCGGCCGGACCGCGGCTACCTCCTGCCAGATGGCATCGGCTTCAAGCGGGGTTCCCAGGTGGTAAGACAGCTGTTTGCAGACCGCATAGCGGTCCGATTCCACAAGGGTCTCGTGCCGCTCGTAATAATACCGGACCGGGCAGGCATGCACCCGCACCAGGTCGGAGATTGTGCAGTAATCCGTGTGGGCAGCCAGGGTAATTCCTCTCTCTAGCATGTTGGAATGGGAGAAGAAGATAGTTACGGGACCGCCTCGCAGGAAAAGACGGATAATCTTTCAGGGTTAACACTGGTTGCATGGCATCCCAGGAAATATCCGTCAATATCCCCCCCACGCTCGACCCCGTGTACAGCAACATGATCCAGGTTGCGTACAAGGACGATGAGTTCACCTTCCTCTTCCTCCACCAGCTCCCGCAGGTCAACCAGGCGCGGGCCAAGGCCATCGTCTCGATCACTCCCTCGCATGCGAAGAACCTCGTTGCGGTCCTCTCAAAGAGCGTTGCCGACTATGAGTCCAAGTTCGGCACTATCGCGCCCAAGGAGCAGCCGGCACAGCAGAACGTTACAACGCTCTCCGGTTACTCGTAACCCACACATATTTTTATTAACGCAAAAGCCGATATTGTGAGGTATTGCGCCGCCGTGGCTTAGCGGTATAGCGGCTGATTCGTAATCAGCAGGTCGAGGGTTCAAGTCCCTCCGGCGGCTTCCTTCTTTTCCAGGTGTTTCTTCCATTGGCAGGTAATTTTATCCCGGGAAATGGCGCTTCACCGTGTTTCATTTCCGGCCGCGATACCATGCGCCGAGGATCATGGACAACGGGATCCCCCACAGGGGGTTTGCTACAACAAAGAACGCTTCGATTGCACGGAGAAACGGGCGCGACCACGAGGCCTCGTTTCCCAGTGCAATCATGAACCCGCAGAAGAAGAGAACGGCGCAGAGGAGAAGGTACAGGACAAGCCCGAGAAGTGCCCCCTTCCCGTACCGTAAAACCAGCCACCGGACCGTCCCCGGCAGGGTCATCTTATCCTGCATGCGGTTTTTCTCAGATTTTTTTCCGTTCCGAGACGTCACGGATTGTGCTCATGACAGCATTCATGCCGAAATACTCGGTGACCCGGCTGCTGATCTCAACCCGCATTGAACCGCCATCTTTCTTTTTGAGCTCCGACTCGAACAACAGATGGCCCCGTGCCGTGAACTGCTTAACCTCATCCGAAGGGAACATGGTCCCGGGATCTACCACGAGATCATAGAGGCTCTTGTTCATGAACTCCTTCCGGGTGTACCCAAGGTAGCGGCTCGCGATGACATTGGCCTCGTAGATCTTCCCATCGATGTCGTGAAGGATGATCGCGTCGCTTGCCCCGTCAAAGAGGGTGCGGTAGCGGAGCTCGGACTCGATCAGCTCGTCCTTCATCCGTTTGCCTTCCGTTATGTCCATGAACGAGAGCACGGTGAGCCCCTCATTGCTGACTGCTGCGGAAACAAGCACCCAGATCACGGTGCGGTCCTTCTTCCGCAACGCTACCTCCATCTCCGTTATCGTCCCTTCTTCACGGATCTTTTTTATGGCCGCAACTTCCTGTTTGGAATCGAACCACAGGTCGCCAAATTCCAGCCCGGTGAGGTCTTCTGGTGTGTACCCGAGAATGGAGGCGGCCTTCCGGTTGGCTGCCAGGATCTTCCGCGTCTCGCGGCTGATCGTCAGGATCCCGGCCTGCGAAGTCTCAAAGATCTCGCGGTATTTCCTCTCCTGGACAACCTGCGTAGAGAAGGCGGCAAGGACCACACCGAGCGAGACAAAGACATAGAAGAAAGCCATGCTCGCGGCGTACAGCTGGATGCTTGCCGGGCCGTACAGGTAAACAATACCAAGGAATACCCATCCGAGGCCAACGGTAAAATACACGGCATACCGGGGACAGCACCAGGCAACCAGCAGGATGGGGAGAATGTAGAAGTACGGGAAGATGTCAAAAAAGCCGTTTTTCAGGGAGTAGATCGAGATGAGGATGATCCCCAGGGTCAACAGCCCGGTAAAGGAGAGCCAGAGAGTGTTTCGCGGTGACACGGTATTCATATCGTTTCGGACCTGCACACAAATCTTCTGTTGAACATGGAGTGCAGAATTTCTTATAAGTTACCCCCGGGATCATATTCTCCAGCAGATGACCAGTGTAGTATAGACAATGATGGGGCAGGTTCATTCTTTTGCGCGGAGGATGAGCCATTCCTTTTCTCCGGCTTTTGTAAACCGGATGAGAACATATTTGCCGGTAAACCGGCTGCCGCTTAAGAGAATTTCAATCCGCCCGGGCTCCCATTCGAGAGGTTCGTACGTCCCGGTATCAGTGATCTTTACTTCTCCTGCCCCGTACTCGCCTTCCGGGATCGTTCCCTCAAACCCGATATAGTCCAGAGGATGGTCTTCGACAGCAATCGCAAGCCGCCGTTCGCCGGCCTTCTCCGGGAGCCCTTTGGGCACTGCCCAGCTGGCGAGGACGCCGTCATGCTCCAGCCGGAAGTCGAAGTGGTGGTGCCGGGCAAAATGCTCGTGCAGGACAAAACGCGGCCCGGTACTGCCACTCACAGCATTCCTCCCCGTGCGCGTTTCGCGGCGGCAACAATTGAAGCCAGCCTGCGTGCCGCTGCCGTGATGTCGGGCTGCGAGACTACCGCAGAGATGACCGCGATCCCGTCCGCTCCTGCTTCAATAACATCAGCAGCATTGGCAGGCCCGATGCCCCCGATGGCGATAACCGGGATGTGGACCGCGGCGCGGATATCCTTCAGGGTGGAAAGCCCGTACCCCGGGCCTGCATCTGCTTTTGAACCGGTGGAAAAGACCGGGCTGACTGCCACGTAGTCGGCACCCTGCCGTTCTGCGGCAAGGGCTTCGTCAACGGAACCCACCGATACCCCGATGATAAAGCCGGCCGGGGAGAGCTGGCGGGCAGTCTCACACGCAAGGTCACCCTGGCCAAGGTGAATACCGTCGGCCCCACAGGCAAGGGCGATGTTCAGCCGGTCGTTGACAATGAAGAGCGCTCCGGCTTTCCTTGTTATCTCCCGGATCTCCCGGCCAACCCTCACTATCTCGCGGGAGGGGAGGATTTTTTCCCGGAGCTGGATGACGTCTGCACCGCCAAGAACTGCCCGCCGTGCGATCTCGCTGTGTGGGAGGCCGCCGGCAAGGCCTTCATCCGTGACAACGTACAGGTCGGGTTTCATGGGACAGTTACACTGTTCTCATCCTTGTTGCCCGTGCAAGGTCTTCCGGAGTGAGGTTGGCAAGTTCATCGAAGAGCCCTTTCTTGAAACTGCCGGGTCCCCGCGCTGATGCCGCTGACCGTTCTCCAGCAATGCCGAACGCGGCAAACGCTGCTGCCGATGCAAGTACCATGTCCTTTGACTCCGCAGCAAAGACCCCGGTCACGGATGCTGCCATGCAGCCTGTGCCGGAGATGCTTCCCATCAGTGAGTGGCCGTTCTCCACGAGCAGCGTGTGTTTCCCGTCGGTGATCACATCTGTTGCACCACTGATGGCAACAGTCAGGCCGGCTGCCTCCGCGTACTCCTGTGCAATGGTGACCGGGTCACCGGACAACCCGTGAGAGTCCACGCCCCGGACTTTTGCTTCGGCACCGGCCAGCACACCAATCTCGCCGGCATTGCCCTTGAGAACCGCAACATCGAGCCGGTCCAGGAGCCGCTGTGCAGTCTTTGTCCGGTACTGCGTTGCACCGACTCCTACCGGATCGAGGATAACCGGGATCTTCCGCTCGTTTGCCATGCTGCCGGCGAGCTCCATGGATTCGATCTGTACATGGTTGAGGGTCCCGATGTTGAGGCACAGGGCATTTGCAATCACTGCCATCTCCTCAACCTCTTCCGCTT
>NZ_PIZH01000173.1 GCF_002835825.1 Methanoregula sp.
CCATTTCTGGAAATTGATCTCTCAAACCTTGATGAACAACTGATAGAACAATTAAAAAAATATGCGAAGCATTCCCTTGACCTGGATAATCTGTATGATGACGCATCCCGTTTGAAATACACAAAAGAAATCATGCAGGTTGCTGACAAAGAATTCTCAAACCCATCCGGTGAATTTGTGAGATTCTTTGCGCAAAAAGTGTATAAGAAAAAATTGACGCAAAAGGCAATTGATCAGTTTACATCAATAACAAAAGACTCACTTGACCAGTTTTTGTCTGATAAAATCAACGAACGTTTGAAATCTGCGATGCAACCAAAACCTGCGGTTGCCCCAAATGAAGATGTCCTTTCGGTAACGCCGACTCAAGAGATCAGTCCAAAAAATGATGGAATAGTCACAACAGAAGATGAGTGGGAGGGATACTACTTTGTCAAGGCAATGCTTCACGACATTGTTGATCCTTCGAAAATTGTAATGCGGGATGCAAAAAGTTATTGCGCAATCTTATTCGATGACAATAACCGGAAACCACTCTGTCGTTTGTATTTCGATGGAAAACAAAAATATGTCGCCCTTTTTGATAACAACGACAGGCAGGAAACAAAAGTGCCTATCGAAAATATTGCAGATCTATTCAAACTTAAAGATCGAATACGATCAGTTGCCAATTCTTATTTGTCAGCACAATAATTTGTCCTACTTTTTTTTATGAACTATTGTGATGCCCAACGCGCAAAAGGTCTATCGACTTTTACGCTACGCATTTACCAGTATGAAAATTTGCATACGGTCTCTTGCCCAGGCGCGACCCGACGAGGCGTCGCGCCGACTCCCCGCATCAGCGGGGTGGGGGGGAATCCTCACTCTTTTATGAGTAAGTACCTTCGAATCGGTCCCCTGCACATTCTTCCTACCCTTCCCCGCATTTCACCGGCCCGTTCCGGAAAAACACCAGCAGGATCAAAAAAGGGACCAGGTACAGGATGTCGATGTACCCGATCCCCCCGATCACGAACAGGATCCCGAGCACCGCAACACCGAGGGGCACGAGAAATTTCTTTGCCAGGAACGATGCCTCGGCCTCCTCAAGTGCCGGTTCAAGAAGTTCTTTGTGCGTGCGGGCATGGTGCCACTGCCAGACCAGGACAAGGGAGAGGGCGAAGTAATTGATCTGGTAGAGGATATTCGAGGCCGGGACCTCGTCGCTCATGGACGCAAAACTCTGGGTGAAGGGCACGAAGACTACAATCATCAGCGAAAGGAGATGGAGGTAGATGAACCGGAAGTCGAAGTTTTTGATCCGGTGGAACATCTGGAAATAAAAGAGCCAGAACATGCCGAGTATCAGGAAGGCGCCGGTAAAATCGATGATCTCCAGGATGACCGAGACAAGGTAGAGCACAAAGGAGGTGTCGGTTGTTATCGAGCCTGCCGCAGGCGTCGTGATGTTCCTGACCATCAGGGTCATCGTGAACGCGTAGATGCCGTTTGTGATCCGTTCCAGGTTCACCTTGCTGATCGGGTCCATACAGGATTCACATTCCTGTCCGGGAAATGTGCGTCGCAGGGTATTGTGCTTTACGGAATGCAGGGCCCTGCAACCAGATGCTCAGGACACGGTTGGTAAAGGCCCGGACTTTTTTTGTGTGTGCGGAAACCGGACAGAGCGGGGTCTGATGCTACTGACAGAAAGCGGGAAACCAAAAAGAGAGGAGAGAAACGGGAGATCGTCGATGGAGAGTGCATTACCGGTAAGAGGATCTCCAGTACAGGTCCACTTTCCAGACCTTACCGGCCCTGCTCTTTGAGAGGATCCGCCCCTTTTTCTCATTCCGGGATCTCCACGTTTCCAGCCATGAAGATCCCCATCAAAATTTCGCTCATAGCGGGCACCGGCTGCACCCGGCTCCCGCAAAAAAAGTGCAGGTCACACCATTTTTGCGCAATTTCTCACGCGAATAAAGAGCACGGTTTTATTCGAAAGAATGGCTCCCGTTTGCCGAAAAACGCGATTATAACGGTATTCTTTTCGGGCGTTGGCACCATTTCCACTGCCGAATTTTTTCACAAAACCGGCCCGGAAATTCTCCGTCGGAGAGGGGTACCCCCGGGAGAGACTCTTCCCAGGCACCCCCCGTTGCGACAGTGACTGGGGCACCCCCGGGCCGGGTGTCAGTCCCGGGCATGCTTATTGACATACCCGTCCGGCTCCCAGAACCCGATCTCGCCGACAGCCACATCGTAGATCCGGAGCCGGCGGAACGTCCGCTCGTGCTGCGTCCGGAGCCAGATCTCGCGGGGCATCCATTTCGGGAACGGCAGGCTTCGGACTTCTGCGAGTTCATCTTTGAGCAGGTCTTCATAGAAATCTTCCGCGCTGATGTGGTTCCGCAACACCCGGACCCGGAGGAGGAACGCGTTGCTCGGTTTGAAAACAAAAAGATCGTAGCCGAGATCCGGATGGTCCGTGTTCTCCTGCCATTGGTAGCCCATTTTCTCCGCGAATTGTTGTGCATCTGCGATGGCTGCGAGCGGTCGTCTGCCTCGTGGCATAGTACTATTAAAATTATTTTTATAATTAATTGAGATTGCTGTTTGATTTCACTAAACATCTCGCCTTAAAAAAAGGGTGTAATTCCGTACACGTATTTGTTCTCAAACCGCCGAACAATCACTCACCCGGCGAAGAGGCACCGGGCCCCCCGGGAAATGCCGAGCGTAGCGAGCAGAGGAAGCCATCAAAATTTTTCGTGCTTCCTAACTGGGGAGAATCGAAAAAAAAATTACCAGATCGCCGCCCGCTCGCTCTCGTTCCGGTACAGGGCATCGCCCGGCTGGATCTCCGGGAAGGCCTCATAGAATTCGGGGATATTGAAGACAACGCCATTGACCCGGTATTTCGATGCTGAATGCGGGTCGGTGTAAACCCAGTTCCGCTCCGCCTCCTCCCGGGCGTTCTCCCGCCAGACCTGGGCAAAGGCATAGAAAAACTCCCGCTCCTTTACCGGATCAGGTGCCGGTCCTGCGGCACTCTTCCAGGCATGGTAGGCAATCGTTACGCCCCCGAGGTCCGCGATGTTCTCCCCCAGGGTCAGGTTACCGTTGATGGTGAGGCCGGGAAGGACCTCGAACTCATTATACTCGCTCACGAGGAGTGCAGTGCGGCTGTTGAACTGCGCTGCATCCTCTTCCGTCCACCAGTCTGCAAGGTTCCCGTCCTTGTCATACTGCCGGCCCTGATCGTCGAACCCGTGCGTCATCTCGTGGGCAACCACCGCACCGAGAGCGCCGTAGTTCCTTGCGGCATCCGCATCCGGGTCAAAGAACGGCGGCTGGAGGATCGCTGCGGGGAAGACAATCTCGTTTGTTGACGGGTTGTAATACGCATTCACGGTCTGCGGTGACATGAACCAGACATCCGGGTCAACCGGCCGGCCGATCCGTCCGAGTCCCAGGGGCCCGTGGATCAGGTTGTATGCCGAGGCTGCAAGGACATTGCCGCTGTAGGAGCTAGTGAGTTCCAGGCCCGCGTAATCCATCCATGTGTCCGGGTATGCGACCTTCTGGCGCATGACCGCGAGTTTCTCCCGGGCTCGTTCTTTTGTGGCGCTGCCCATCCAGGTGAGGTTCCCGATCCGTGCATCGAACGCGTGCCGGATCGTCTGGAACATCCCGGTCACCATGTCACGGGTACGGGGGTCGACGTATTCGGCAACGTATTGTTTTCCGACGAGGTCGCCCAGCTGGGAGTCCCCGGTGCGCACGACCCGTTTCCACCGGGGCAGCATCTCGGTCACGCCATCGAGAGTCCGGTCATAGAAAACAAAATGTTCCTCCTCGAAAGCTGCGCCGAGGTACGGAGAGGTTTCATCGATCAGCCGGTACCGGAGATAGAGTTTCCAGTCCGCGAGCGGGGCTGTCGAGATCTCTTTCTCCAGGGTGTCCAGGAACTTCGGCTGGTACACGTTCACCTTCGTCACCGGCCCGGAACCCGGAATGGACGTAAGCCGGTCCCATCCGATCGACGGCCAGCGCTCCTTCACTTCCGCAAGGGCGTAGACATGGGTTATTCGCTGCGCGTCGCGGTTCTCCTCATTGGTGAACTGGCCGAGAGCAAGGGACTTCTCCATGGCATAGATCCTCTTTGCATCCGCGGCGGCCTGTGCTCCGGATTCTCCGGAGAGGACCAGTACCTTCCTGATATGGTCCTGGTACGCCTCCTGCGTTGCCACGCTCCGAGTGTCCGTCCGTGTGTAATAGTCGCGGTCGGGCATACCGAGCCCGCCCTGCCAGAGCGTTGCGATCACTTCGGTGGTGTTCCGTGTATTGACCTCGCCCTGGTAGAAATAGAGCGGGGTTGCCCCATGCTCCAGCAGGATGACCGTGACATTTGCGAGATCCTCCCGGGAGCCGATTGCATCGATCGCGGCAAGGTCTTTAGAAAGCGTTTCGAGCCCTTCGGCATCGATCGCCTGCGTGTCCATACCCGATCGGTAGAACTGACCGATGAGGGCAGTGTTCCGGTCGGTCGTTGTCCCGGTCGCATTCGCGGCCCGGCTCATAAGGGAATGGAGATCTTCATCGGCCTTGTCGCGTAGCACCGACAAGGTCCCGACATACGTCTTGTCGGAAGGAATCGGCGGCTCCCGCTGCCGGGCGGCGTGCACATGGTCATAAACGTCGTCACCCGGCCGGCTGGATTCATTCATCGTGTCCGCCGGGGTGGG
>NZ_PIZH01000174.1 GCF_002835825.1 Methanoregula sp.
CCTATGGGGTTGCCCTTGCCACGCTTACGGCACCGGAAGGTCCCTTCCCTGCGTTTTTGGAGGCCGTGAAAAAGGCGGCAGAAATGATCCGTTCAACCCGCCCGACTGCCATCAACCTTGGCTGGGGGATCAACCGGGTCCTTGCAGTGATAGTACCATGCAAGACCGCAGCAGAGGCACGAATTCTCGCACTCCGCGAGGCTGACGCCATCGCCCGCGAAGACACAGCCTGCTGCCATGCCATCGGGAAGAACGGCGCCGCCCTGTTTCCGGACCGGTGCACGGTACTCACCCACTGCAATGCCGGGGCGCTCGCCTGCTCATCGTGGGGCACAGCACTGGGCGTGATCCGCTCAGCAGTCGAGGCCGGAAAAGACGTGAAGGTGATTGCCTGCGAGACCCGGCCACTCCTGCAGGGGGCACGCCTCACGGCATGGGAGCTGGCCCGCGACGGGATCGACGTGACCGTCATCACGGATTCCATGGCCGCCCACTTCATGCGGTCCGGGGCGATCGATGCTGTCGTTGTCGGGGCTGACCGGATCACCCACGATGCGGTCTTCAACAAGATCGGCACGTATATGCACGCGGTCTGCGCCCGCCATCACGGGATCCCGTTCTATGTTGCCGCACCGCTCTCGACGTTCGATCCGGAGAAGAGCGAACACGATGTCGAGCTCGAGGAACGGGGCCGCGAGGAGGTCACGACCATGGGCAGCAGGGTCTACATCCCGGACGGCGCGAAGGTGAAAAATCCGGCTTTCGATGCAACGCCCATGGAGCTTGTCACCGCCATCATCACCGAGACCGGCGTGCTCCGGGATCCCATCGATACCCGGTCACACTTATCTCGTACCACATCCCATTAAATCACAACCGGAGTGCCCGATGGCATTTGTTGACCTCACCCCCTGGAACCACGTGATGCTCTTCATCGGCCAGGTCACGGTCATCGTCATCCTCTCGGCTATCCTTGTCTCCTTTATCCTTGTCGTCATCTCGATCTACTCGATCCGGCAGAAGAAACTCTACTTCCCCGAACTCATCAAGGCCGGGCTTGTCTTTCTCGAAGGCATGATGAAAGCCATGTTCCGCCTCCTCGGCCTCGAGGACCGAGAGATGCTCTCGTTCTTCATCAAGCTCCACAACACCATGAACGCCGCTGACTTTGCGGCCATTCCCGTTACCGAGCGGGCAATATTCATGCCCCAGTGCCTGCGCTCGTCCCGGTGCCCCGCCGATCTCACGCCGGAAGGGCTCAAATGCAAGATCTGCGGCCAGTGTACGGTGGGGGAGGCACAGAGCCTCCTGCAGCACCTCGGGTACCGGATTTTTATCGTGCCCGGCTCGTCCTTCATCAAGCGCATGGTGAAGAAGTATCGCCCGAAGGCGATCCTCGGGATCGGCTGCCTTGCCGAAGTGAAAGAGGGGATCGACATGGCCGACAAGATGGGGCTTGTGGTGATGGGGGTCGTGACCTTAAAAGAGGGATGTGTCGAGACCATCGTCAACTGGCCAGACGTGTACGAGGTGGCAATTCTCGGGATAGACCATGCGTTAATCCCCGAGAACCTTCATACTCTTGCCGATTAAATTCCCGCTTTTAATTTTGCCGTGGACAACGATCTCGTCCCCGCTTGTCACATCCCCGACCGTGATGCCGGGACGCAGGATGACCCTGCCGCCAGCCTGGACCGTGTGGACGACCGCATGATCAAGGATGACGACATCCCCCTGCGAGACGATCGGCCCCTTGACCCGGCACTGGCTGCCGATGACCGCACTCCCGCAGGCGATATCCAGCGCAACGCTCGACCGCGGGCCGAGCTCAAGGGTGCCGGTGACGTTGAGCCGCCCCCAGAAATGCGTGTGGGGCGGCACTACGAAGTCGCCGTCGATCCTGACGTTCCCTTCGAAATACGAGCCTTTCCCGGCAAAATAGGTTGTTCCTTTCCGGATCACCGTGGGCATTGTTCTCACTGTTACCTGTGGTGCCAGTGCGGGGATAAACTTGTTGCTCGAAACCTTCCGGCAGGGTACGAAGGGTACCAGGGACTACCCGAAGAAAAGGGCCGAAACCACGAAGACAAGGAGCGAGGCGAACATGCCGAACTTGAGCATCCCGGATGCCTTCGACTGCCGCACGCAGGCCGGTGTGTCGCAGGAAAGGGCCTTTATGGCTGCCCCGAGGAGGACGAGGTCAACAATCCCGATGAGGACAAGGTACGGGATGCCCCACCACAGGAAGGGAACAGTGCTCGCGATGGCAGAGAGCACGACAAAGACAACCGCAGCAAGGGCGGTCTTCTTCACGCCGATCCGGATCGGGAGCGTGACTGCCCCCCCGGTTTTGTCCCCCTCGACATCCTCCGCGTCCTTTAAGAGCTCTCTGGCCATCATGGCAAGGAAGGTCATCGCTGCAATGGGGAAAAGGTGGATGAGCCCATCCATTCCCGCGAATGCCCCGCCAAAGAGGAACATGCTCCCCGAGAGGTAGGCGACCGCGATGTTCCCGATGAGCGGCATGCTCTTGAGCCGGGCCGCGTAGAGGGCGAGGAGGAGGGAGTTGATGACGGCAAACGCGATGCAGATCCAGTTCGTGAAGAGGCAGACTGCGATCCCGGAAAAGAAGAGCGCGACCGCGTACCAGAGTGCGGCTTCTCGTGAGACCTGTCCCGAGGGAATAGGGCGGTCGGCCCGGTTGACCGCATCGATGTCTGCGTCGAAGTAATCGTTGATCACGTTGCCGGCCGCCGTGATGAGCGTGACCACGATGAGGAGGAGAAGAGCTGCCGGGATGATCGTGCCGGTTGCAATGAAATATGCCACAACAGCGGCGACACCGGCCATCACCGCATTGGCCGGGCGGATGATCGTAAAGAAACCGGCAGCGCTCATTGGATCATTCTCTGGTAGTCCCGGACTAAAAAATGCGCGAAAAGGATTGGTACGGGCGAGGGGGGATTTGAACCCCCGGCGTTCAGCTTAGGAGGCTGACGCTATGTCCGGGCTAAGCCACTCGCCCTGCCCATATCCATTGCGGGGGAATATGTATAAGTTTTGCGCGCTGCAACATCTTCGGCACATGGATCTGACGGAGGCAACAGAAGGGAAAACAACGATCCTGATCCCGGTACAGGATGACACCACCCAGTTCCCGCCCGGCTCCGCCCCGATCTTCTTCAACCGCCGGATGGAACTGAACCGGGATATCACCATCCTCCTCCTCCCCCTTCTCGAACCCGACGAATATCTCGATGCCATGGGGGCTACCGGCATCCGGGGCCTCCGGGTGGCAACCGAATGCGGAATTCCCGTTGCCATAGCGGATCGCGACCCGAAAGCAATCGAGCTGATTCGCGAAAATGTCCTCCACGCGGGGATGCAAATCGAGGTCATCGAGCGAGACATGAATGCCCTGCTCTCAGAACGGTCCTTCGATGCCGTGGACCTCGACCCGTTCGGCACCCCGGCCTGGGTGATCGATGCCGCGATCCGGGGCTGCCGGAGGTTCCTCTTCGTGACCGCAACGGATACCGCCCCGCTCTGCGGGGCCCACCTGACGGCCGGGATCCGAAGGTACGGGTCCGAGCCGATGAACACGGAATACCACAGCGAGGTCGGGCCCCGGATCCTGCTCGGGTTTGTCGTGCGGGAGACCGTGAAGTACGACCGGGGGATCGAGCCGCTCTTCTGCTATGCCCGCGAGCACTTCACAAGGCTCCACCTACGCATCCTCCGCGGCGCGAAGGCTGCCGATGAAACGCTCTCGCATATCGGCTTTCTCCACCAGTGCAAAAAATGCCCGTACCGCGAGGAGCAGCCGGGGCTCCACTCCGTGTCCCGCACCTGCCCTCACTGCGGGGAACCGCTCCACCCCATCGGGCCGCTCTGGCTCGGGAAGATCGCGAAGGAAGAGATCGTGTCCCGGCTCCTCGAGGCCGCCGTCACTGCGGACCTGGGAACAAAAAAGGACGTGCTAAAAGTCCTGCAGACCAGCCGGGATGAATTGCCGACCTCGAGCTTTTACGATTATCACGAGATTGCAAAACGGCTGCGCTGCTCCCCGCCGGATATCAACGTTGTGCTCCAAAGAATTTCCACTGCCGGTTACCCCGCCAGCCGGACGCACTTCTGCGGGTACGGGATCCGGACAACAGCGCCGCTCTCCGTGATCTATGATGCGGTGCGGGGCGACCGCACAACGGGAACGTTGTAAAAAAATTGCTCTGTAAGATCCCCGGCTTCTTGTTATGATCGCCCCCCCTCGCGCCAGCCCTGATTCGAAGAACCTTGCAGGTTCTTCTCGTGTCTCACCTCTAAAGAGGTTCAACACCCCCAGGGGGTGCTGAGGGTCATTAGACCCGAAGCAGGAGAAGAACGCGTTAGCGTTCTTCGACTCGGGGGCGCAGGCGATGCCTCTGTATTACCTGAAAGAGATACTCCAACAAAGAATTGTTATCAGCAAAAAAGAAATTGAAGCCGCCGCGGGGCGCCCTTCGGTGCATCGAATCCCAAAGGGATGAGATGAGAGAAGAGCGCAAAGCGATCTTCGACTTTAGCGGCCGTTCATCACAACCAGGGGTATGGGGGCATCAGCCCCCATCTTTTGATTAATGATTTCAACAGCGAAAAAACGTCAGTGCTCGACAATGATACTGAGCAGATCACTGTCCACGAGCTTGTGCGTAAGACCGACCCGCTGCCCGGGGTGCTGGACCGATTTCC
>NZ_PIZH01000175.1 GCF_002835825.1 Methanoregula sp.
GTTACCGCCAAAACTCAGGTTATTCGTGCGGAACAGTTCATGATCGTAATTGGCTGTTCCGAACAAGATACCGTCATCCCATCCATGCCCGGTATGGAATGCGAAGTCTGCATTGTTCGCCATGGAATTTGCATCTTCGTTGATGTTCCAGTTCCTCGAACCTGTGGCATCATTTACCGGATTAGCAAGTCCCTGCCAGATGTACGAGGAATAAACCGATCCCTGTTTTCCATGAATGTTGGAATAGAATTCTGTTGCGGTCGTACTGGCATGGAATAAATCGATATTCCCTTTCCAGCCATGATACAGTGAGACCCCATCGGAGTAAACGTAATAGTATCCCGTCACCGTGATATACCCGTTCTTCGTCTCCGTATCGCTGCCGACCGGATTTGTTACGGTCAGTTTTACATCATTGCATCCGATTTCAGTATACATAAATTGCGGGTTTTGATCATAACTGTCCACGATTCCATCATTATTAAAGTCCCATTCCCACGATGTCGGTTAACCAGTCGACGTGTCCGTAAACTGCACCATGAGGGGCCGGGTGCCGGAGAGGGGCGTGCCGGTGAAATCGGCGACCGGGGGATCGGCTCCCATCGCAGTAACCGAATCGATATGGCCGTGGGTTGAGGAGTACGTCCAGATATCGATGGTGCTGTTTCCTGTCAGCGTCGTGCTCGCGGATCGCACAGTCCAGTCCTGGATCGTCTGTCCCTGGTTGTTGATCAGCCAGTTGCCGATGGTTTTCCAGACATTCGAAACGGGAATATCATAGGTGTTGCGAACAGGGATCTGTGCAGCTGTCGATACCGAACTGACGCCGGCATAATTGATCGTCTGCCGTATTCCTGAATATCCACCGCTGCCCTGGACATTGAGATAATAATTACCGGCATGCGCGCCGCCGCTTACAACGGAATAGGATCCGTAACTGCCCAGCCCACTCCAGCCGTTCAGGCCCCCGGTCTCAAACCCCCCGTTCGTCACCCGCTCGGTCGGGTCCACGGTCACGGGATACTTCGCACCGGCCAGATCCCCGGCCACCGTGATGGTCTTTGCCTTCCTGTCAAGCTCGAAATCCATGTCGAACCGTTTCCCGGCGGCATCCACAGCGAAAGGTTTTGGCATCACCACGACATCTTCACCGTTGACATACACGACAAGGTTGCCCCACCGGTCAGGACCGATGTCGATGGTGCTCTCATTTGCGTAGTTCGTTACCTCTTTGGTGTACGGGTACGTGACAATGACCGTGTTGTTGGCATCCCGGATTTCGACCGGCCGCGACTCGTCCGTCTCGAGGGTCACCCAGTCTGAGAGTGCAAGATCATACGAGTACCGGACACTCGCCGGCGCGTCAAGGATGATCCGTTCCTTGACGAGGTCACGGTACACTTCGTGTTCCACGACCATTCCCCCGGTGGAATACCGGCGCAGGTTCCCGTCCACCGCGATCTTCCCGTCGTGTTTCTGGTCCACGGGATTCATGGCGATCGAGACCCGACCGATCCGGTGCGTATATCCCGCTCCCCGGAATTCGATGCCGGATGACCCGGCCGATTTGAAACCACCGTCTTCAAGCGGGACCGGAATGTCCAGTTCAGTTACGTCCCCGGCATGCCGGTACGGGTTCTCCTGCGCAAGGGCCGGTGTCGCCATCGTCATGCAGAGCACAACGAGCACCAGCGCGACGAGCCGGTAGTTCATGGCCCGCCCGCCTCCCCTCGTACCTGTGGTTTTGGAATACGATACATTTCCGGGGTCGCGTTTGGATACGCGTATCCGTCCGGACCCGGTTTATCTTCTGGTTTCATGATGTTCCAACCTCCTTTGTACTCGAAAAGGGCCGCATCAAAACCTTCTTGAGATACCAAGGCAATTGGATCATGCCCTTCGTGGCAGGACCGGGTTCCCTGACGTTGCATGGAGGGTGAACCCGTCCGTTCCTTTTAAATCTTCGATTCACGCAGAGATATTTTTCATACGAATATCATATCTGCTGCTACCCGTATTGTCCTATCCCGAAATAATTTCACAAAACTTTCAATAACTCTTGTGAGGAAATTAACGGATAGAAAGATACAGTGGATCATCCGTGAGGTGGAGAAAGGGACCCATCCAGATGAGATAGCCCGGTTTGTGAGGGTATCCCGACGACGGATCTATCAACTAAAACAGTACTATCGGAAAGAAGGCCTTATCCCGGAACTAAAGGATCCAGGCCGAAAGAAGAAACCCTTGGATCCGGAGTTTGAACGAATCATTCTTGATGCCTACCACATCTACCAGTCTGGACCGGTTATCCTCGAAAAGATCATCAAGGTCCACTACGGAGTTGCAATTCCTCACAATACGATCTACCGGGTAATGTTGATGCATCAGTTGGTCATTGAGAATCCCAAGAAAAAGCGCCAAAGGAAATGGGTTCGATTCGAAAGGAAACACTCGATGTCTCTCTGGCAGGGTGACTGGAAAGAGTTCGAATTCCAAGGAAGAAAGCAATGGATTATTGCATTCCTTGACGACTCATCACGGTTGATCACCTGTTACGGGATTTTCAATTCACCAACGACTGAAAACACGATTACTGTGCTGAACCAGGGGTTCCGCGAATACGGGACCCCTCGCGAGATCCTCACCGATCATGGTACCCAGTTCGTCTCGGCCTGGGACCGCGATCATTCCCGGCATTTGTTCAAAGAGTTCCTCAAAGAGAACAACATCAACCACATCATTGCCCGAGTAAAACACCCTCAAACCAATGGAAAAATCGAACGATGGTTCGGATTGCTCGAACAGAAACTCAACAGGTTCAGCTCTGTCGAGGATTTCGTTCGCTGGTACAATACGATCAAACCTCACATGAGTCTCAACCTCGATGAATGTGAAACTCCTGAACAAGCGTTCTGGAGAAAATTATTGTCTGAACGTATTCTCAATTATTCAAAGGAGTGGTTTTATGCAGCAATTGAGTGAAATGAATTCGGGATATCACACTGTGTCAGATTTTTCTGGATTAACCTCCCAGAACTTCACGTCAAAACAAATTGGCCATCTGGGACTTGTAGCAGGAATGATCGATGAACTCGGCATAACCGGGATCATTGATGAAGCGTTACCCAAAACCCGTGATCACGTACTCCCGCATTCAGCAATAATCAAAGCAATGCTGCTGAATGGCCTTGGTTTCAACGAACGACGACTGTACATATTCTCCCGGTTTTTCAGCAACCTCTCCACCGAACAGTTATTCGGGGAGGGTGTCACTCCGGACCATTTCAACGATGACGTTCTCGTTCGGACCTTGGATCGGATCTACGAGTATGGCTCCACCGATCTCTTCAACAAAATCGTGTTGGAAGTCATGAAAAAATTCCAGTTCGGGACTCATTTACTTCATGCAGATACCACCAGTTTCAGCGTTTACGGAGATTATGATAACGAGGAAGCGAATTTCAAAACAATCCAGATTACTTATGGCCATAGTAAAGATCATCGGGACGATCTCAAACAGTTCGTTCTAAGTATGGTCTCCAACCAGCACGGTATACCCCTCTTCACCCAGCCGTATTCCGGGAATGCGTCCGATAAGAAAACACTCCTTGAAACGATCCAGAAAGTAAAAAAGAATCTCAATCTGAAGGACCGGGCATATTACATAGCCGACAGCGCGTTTTATACCGAGAAAAATCTTCAGACCCTGGGGAGTCACACCTACTGGATCAGTCATGTTCCTACGACGATCTCAATGGTAAAATCCCTTCTTGCCAGCGATTTTCCCCTGGTTCCAGGAAACGATCCGGGGTATTCCTTTCATGAATGTCAGGCAGATTACGGGGGGATACTCCAGAAATGGGTTCTGGTCACATCGGAAAAAGGCCGAATGCGCCAGGAAAAAACCTATGAACAAACCCTGAAAAAACGGATGGAAAATGCACGGAAATCGTTTAAAAAACTCAAGGCGAAGGAGTTTGTCTGTGAACCGGATGCCCGACTCGCTGCTGGCCGATGGTTTTCTGAACATCCGTTCCTGCGTGCCGATTGTTTCCGCATCGAATCTTCTCAGAAGAAGATAGTGAAAAAACGCGGCCGACCGGGTAAAAATGACCTTTTGGAAACGATCTTTTTCGTTGATTCTCCGCTCGATATTATTCCCGAGGTGATCGACCGTGAAAAACTTGCTCTTGGCCGGTTTATTCTGGCTACAAATGATCCGGAACTTGATCCGGATACTATCCTGAAATACTACAAAGGGCAGCAGTCGGTAGAGCGCGGGTTCCGGTTCCTCAAAGACAAAAGCTTCCGGGTCGCAGAAGTTTTCCTCAAAAAAGAATCCAGAATCGAAGCGTTATCTATGATCATGGTTCTTTGTTTGTTTGTTTATGCCGTCGCTGAATGGGATCTCCGAAATAAACTCAAAAAGGCCGGCTCATCGGTGAAAAACCAACTCAATAAACCGGTCCAGAACCCCACCATGAAATGGATCTTCACGATTTTTATGAGGCCGGCTGAAGTGATTTTCTCAATAGATTCTCGGAGTAAACGGTTCATCGTGAATCTGAATGAGGAGACTCTCAATATCCTCAACGTTATGGGTCCAACTTTTCGAAATTATTATTTCGTTCGGGAGACCTGCGAAATGTAGGTTGTAGCAGGAATGATCGATGAACTCGGCATAACCGGGATCATTGATGAAGCGTT
>NZ_PIZH01000176.1 GCF_002835825.1 Methanoregula sp.
GGCATGATGGAGAAGGTCCACGAAGCCGGTACCATCCATGCCATGAAAGATCCGACCCGTGGCGGTTTCGCGAGTGCCATCAACGAGATGGCAAAGAAGGCCGGCGTCTGTGTCCGGATAAAGGAAGAACAGGTGCCCATACGGAAGAATGTCAGAAGCGCAGCCGCCATGCTCGGCATCGACCCGCTCGAAGTGGCAAACGAAGGCAAAGTGGTGATGGGAGTTGCGGCAGCAGACGCAGAGGCGATCCTTGCCGCTCTTCGTTCGCATAAGTACGGGAAGGACGCGTGTGTCATCGGCACGGTCACGAAAGGCGCTCACGTGATCATGGAAACGACAATAGGCGGGGAACGGTTCATCGAACCCCCGATGGGCGACCCGGTTCCCCGGGTCTGCTGAAAATAACGATATCTCTCTTTTTTCGGGCCCGGCATCCGATGGACAGTCAGGCCATCAGTGGATTATCTCTTCGGCGGGGATATCCCGTTTCCGTGGCCTGGGATCGAACGGAAATGCTCCCGGGGCACACGGATGACGAACCGGGCCCCCGTGCCGGGCGTCCCGTTCTCTGTGATGACAAGGTTTGTTATCGCCAGAATCTCCCGTGACAGGAAAAGGCCAAAGCCGGTGTTCTTGAAAAATTCGCGGCGGAAGATCTTCTCCTTGTTGGCCTCGGGAATGCCCACGCCGTTGTCCTCGACAATGATGTCAAGGGAGTCCGCACGTTCCACGGTCCGTACCGAGATCTCCGTTACATGCTCCCCGTGTCGGATCGAGTTCTCGATTAAGTTGTAGAATACCTTCTCAAGCAGCGGATCGGCGTAAATCTCGACAGGGGGGATGTTGACCTGGACAAAGATGGCGCGGGAGTCTATGCTTGCCGTTGCAAGCGACACAGTCTCGGCCACATTGTGCCAGAGCGGTGAGTGGACGCCGATGTTCTGATAGTCGCGGGTGAAGAGGATCTGGTTCCGGATAGCGGTTGCCGCCTGCAGCTCGCGCTCGATATATTTCTCCAGTGCCGGGTCCTTGTTGTCTGCTTTGGAGATCTCCAGGTACCCGAGAAGTGCAGTCAGCTGGTTGAGGATGTCATGCCGGGTCACGTTGTTTAAGAGATTCAGTTTCTTGTTTGCCTGCGTGAGGGCTTCCTGCGCCAGCTTGTTGTCGGTGATGTCGACAACCGTGCAGATGACCCCTGGGTCGCCGGTCTCGGCAGCAGAGACGAGCGCCCAGCGCATGCTCCCGTCCCATGCCCGGAATTTGACCTCGATATCCCCGACCCTCCGCAGGTCACGGACCTTTGTGATGAAACTCTCACGCTCTTCCTTGTCGGGAATAAGGTCAGGTAGGGATTTAGTCATCAGGTCATCGCAGTCGTACCGGATCATATTAGCGAACTTCCGGTTTGCATCCCGGATCTTGAACGTCCGCTTGTCGTAACTAAAAACTCCGGCCTGCGAGTTATAATATGCCCCGCAACTCTTCTCGCCCTCTTTCCGGTACACCTGCGAGTAGGTGGAGATGAGGACTCCAAGCGAGACGAAGATGTAGAACCAGACCGTTGCAAGGGCATAGAGCTTGAGGTCGGGCAGGCCAAGCGTAAAGACCAGTGCAACGTAGATCCAGCCTACGGCAACAGTGCCGTATATGGCGAGGTTCGGCCGGGCGAACGCAATCAGGATGATGGGAATGAGATAGAAGTACGGGAAGACATCGTAGATACCATGGGAGATCGAGAAGAACGTGATGACCATGGCGGCAAGAATGCTTGAAACAATGCAGACATCAAAAAGCATCTGCCGCTTCCGGGTGAATGGCCGCATTGTCATAGATTGTGCCACGAAATCCCGTCAAAGGACGGGTGATAATGACAAGTGGTGGTACAAGATATATAATGATTCTCCGGAAACCGGCAAAAAGGACGATATGTCAGTGTTTTCCCAGAAATCCCTGTAAAATATCGAGTGCGGCGAGTTCGCGCTTCCCCCCGCATTTACGGACAATCCCGGTATGGTAATCGATAAGTTCTCTCAGTTTTGTATCATGGTTCCGGACGTACCGCGTTGCATGGACGGTGGCATCGATGAGACTGCCAAACCCCCTGTTGACCGGATACACTGCTGCATTCTCGATAATCTCCCGCTGCAGTGTGAGCGTCACGATGAGTGCCTCAGAGGTCTCCCGTTCAATGGTTGTCGTGAATGCGGCCCAGGCATCTGTCCCGGCAAGGCGCTGCACAGTCATTCCGGCAACCGGCTCGCTTACAAACATATCGCGGGGAAGGTCTTCGAACGCTGTCCTGACATACAGCACCGGGTCATGGATGAAATTCGCAACCATCCAACCCTCCTTCAGCACATTTTCTGCGGTATGGCTTCCGGAAAAGAGAACGATCGTAGCCTTCCCGTCCCGGTAGTGGATTCCCATGGGTGCGGCGTTGAACCCCGTGGTGGCGATTACCTCGTTGATCCCGCCTTTTAAGAGTCCCACGACCACCCCTCCCCCAGGGCAAGATAGATTGCCGCGATGGTGATGTCGGCAATGGAGCCCGGGTTGATATCCCGCCGGATACATTCCTCATCAAGGTCCTCGATGGAGCGTTTCCCGTCGAGCACATCGCGGGCAGCCATCATCGTCTCCCGCGCAACATCCATACTGTGCTTCTTTGCGATAAACGTATCCGGCTCTGTTGCAAGCAGGGAGAGGAAGGAACGGACAATTGAATCCCGGCCCGGTCCGTTCTCCTTCAGGAGGTCTGCACCCCGGCGGGAGAGCGGAAAGCCGGTCACCCATTCCCGTGCAACCATATCGTTTGCTGCCGAATGCTGCATGATGTCAAGCAGGTTCATGTCGCGCTCGCGGATGAGGGTAAGCGTGTGGGGATCGTTGACATCGAGATCATCGGTCGCGTTCATTTTCACGGCTGTCATCGCGAACGCCTTGTAGAAGGCTACCGCATCGGAAGACTCGGTCCGGCCGATTGCTGCCATAGCCCCTTCGATCGTTTTGCCGTACACCAGCGGGATGAGGAGGATGAATGCCCCAAAGTGCGTGTTCCCCCCGGCATGGCAGTTGGTGTCCCGGACCGCGTGCTTGATGATCTCGCCAAGCCGGCCTTTCCCGAGCTCGGCCTCTTCCAGTGCCGGGCGGGCGAAGATGGTGGAGGCAAGGAAATGTTCGAGCCGGGTTTCAGGATAGTCATGGCACCGGTCAACGTTCCCCGGCTTTGGGAATGCCGTGACCTCCAGCATCATTGCCAGCTGGGCCCGTTCAACTGCGCTTAACCGGAGGCACGTCATGGAACACCTGCGCCATTATGGTATCAGAGAGCTCGCGTTTCAGGCGCATATACTCTTTCTTTGGGATACCGGCCTGCTTTAATGTCATGTCCCGGAACATGCAGGGCGATGATGTCTTGCAGCACCACGCAAGGCTGCCAAAACAGGTCTGGCGGCCGGTATCGAGCGGTGTATCTGCAACGCCCCCCAGTTTCATTTTGACAAAATCATCATGGGAGATCCCGGTCCGCGAGAGCATCGGTATGAGCGGGCACTCCTTGACCGGCATGCAGCAGAAGGTGAGCGACCGGATATCGCCGCCCCGGCAGAGCTGCTTGGGGGCATTGTACCACCCCTCTTCATCGGCATATCGCGTGATCGCGGCGTCGAGCCCGGCAAGGGTTCGCTCATCGGATTTCCGGGCAACCGAGACCATGTCGGCCCCGTGCGAGAGCATGTCCTTCATCCGCTCGAACGTGGTGATGCCGTTGTTGGCGATGATTATGAGGGGGCAGCTGTTCCGGATCTGGCGGAGCTTCGCAGTCCCAAAGTCCATCAGGTCAATGTGCAGGATGTCGGCCCCGGCAGCCCAGATCAGCTCCGCAAGCGCCCGGTCGTCTTCGGCAACACCGGCGCGGATCTTGACTGAGACGGTAACATTCTCCTCTTTCAGTGCCCTGATCGCGGCACTAAGCTTTCCCGTGTTCTTCAGGTAATATTCCCCGCAGCCCGCAGCGACCAGTGCCGGCTGTCGGCAGTGGGCATCGATCTCGTACACAACCTTGTCACCAAGGGCATGTGCCACACGCGAGAATGACTCAGACGAGCTTCCTCGGAGGTTGATTCCGAGGATGACATTGCTCTCCCCCATCCTTGCGATTTGTGCTTTCAGCTCGGTAATGGGATCTTCAGTGATGAACTCCTTTCTCCCGTCATCAGCGGCAACAACCTTCGCCGCCTCAATCGTGGGTGCATCGATCGAGTATCCCCCGATAAAACCGAGGCCGATATGATCCTTGCGTGCAAGAAGATAGTCAGCATCGACAATCCCGGCCATGGACGCCACCGCAACCGGCGTCCTGACCACGCGGTCATTGATCAAAAGGCCGAAACGATCGAATGCATTCATCATAAGTTCATATTCGTTGCATATACTGGAAGAAAGAGGTTTCTACTTGTCGAAGGTCATCAGACCTGAGACAGGAGAAGAACGCGAAGCGTTCTTCGTTATGCCGAGCGCTCATCAGACCTGAGACAGGAGAAGAACGCGAAGCGTTCTTCGTTATGCCGAGCGCTCATCAGACCTGAGACAGGAGAAGAACGCGAAGCGTTCTTCGTTATGCCGAGCGCTCATCAGACCTGAGACAGGAGAAGAACGCGAAGCGTTCTTCGTTATGCCGAGCGC
>NZ_PIZH01000177.1 GCF_002835825.1 Methanoregula sp.
CCTTTGCCTGCGGGGAGGTACGCATGCACCGGTCGGAATTTGCCGGCCCCAAGCCGGAGCCTGTGCTGCCAATCTTCTTTGAAAGGTGGGCACTCCCCTTGTCGCGGGCAATGTGGTCTTCTGTTATAATGCCGCAACGCTTGTCGACAAATACGCGACCCCTGACACCCAGTGTCTCGACTTCGTGTTTCAGGACCCGGGGGTCAACGAGAACCCCACTGCCGATGCACAGCTTCGCATCCTTATAGACAAAACCGGATGGAACCATACGGACGCCATATTCCTTGGTTCCAACCTGGACAGTGTGCCCGGCATTCGGGCCTACACCGCCGCGGGAGATGATTGTGGGTTTGTCCTTGTGGGCAATGTGGGCAACAACCTTGCCCTTTCCCTCATCCCCGAAAAATCCACCAACGATGATTGAACAGCTCATTTTTGTTTCATGTAGTATTGTGCGAGTTTCCCAATAAACTATTCCCTGAAACAGGGAGGCGATAATTGCGTGTCTTTTTGAAAAAGGAGTGTGGTGAGCCCGGATTTCCGTTATTTCAGGCTCTGGAGGAACCGGTCCATCCGCTCAACCGCCACGCCAAGGTCCTTCCTCGAAACAGCATAGGCACACCGCAGGTGTCCCTCGCCACCGGGACCAAAAACACTGCCGGGGACCACAGCAACCTTCTGTTCCTTTAACAGGCGCTCGGCAAATTCCGTGTCCGAAAGCCCCGTTTTTTCGACAGAGGGAAACGCATAGAACGCGCCTTCCGGCATATGGCAGGGAAGGCCGATGCGGTTGAGTCCGGCCACGAACAGGTTGCGGCGGAGGCGGTACTCGTTCACCATGCTGTTCTTATCTTCCTCGGCCGAACGGAGCGCTTCGAGAGCCCCCACCTGCCCCATGACGGGGGCGCAGAGCATGACGTACTGGTGGATCTTCAGTGCCGCATCGCAGAGTTCTTTTGGCGCGCAGAGATACCCGATCCGCCACCCGGTCATGGCATATGCCTTGGAGAACCCGTTTAAGGTGATCGTCCGTTCCCAGAGGTCGCCCACCGTTGCCGCAACGCAGTGACTCCCCTCATAGGTCAGCTCTGAATAGACCTCGTCACTGATGAGCACGAGATCGTGATCAATGATGATATCCGCGACTGCGGCGAGATCGCTCTTCGTCATGACCCCCCCCGTCGGATTGTTCGGGAAGTTCATGATCAGCGCCTTTGTCTTCGGGGTTATCTGTTCCGCAAGAGCGTCCGGGTTGATCTTGAAGTGATCCTTCTCAGTACAACGGAGCGGGATCGGCTTCCCCCCGGCAAGGGTGATACAGGGGCCGTACGAGACATAGCTGGGTTGGGCAACAATAATTTCATCGCCGGGGTCTGTGATCGACCTGACAGCAATATCGAGTGCCTCTGACACCCCGGTGGTGATGACCATCTCGTTATTGCTGTCATACTGTACGCCATAGTGCTGGGCGAGATAGCGCGAGAGGGTGTCCCTCAGTGCCTGGAGCCCGCGGTTGGAGGTATAGGATGTCCCGCCCTGTTCAATCGAGTATATGCTTGATTCGCAGATGTTCCAGGGAGTGTTGAAATCCGGTTCTCCTACCCCGAGAGAGACCACATCGTCCATGGTCAGGACAAGATCGAAAAACTTCCTGATTCCCGAGGGTGGGATCTCCTGGGCCCGTTGTGAGACAAAATTCCGCATCCTTGCACCTCACGGGCTGTAGGGAAGGCGTTCCGTCTCGGGTTGTTCGAAGAAGGTATTGCCGTTCTCCTTATACGACTTCATGATGATGTGCGTGGCCGTTTCGCGGATCCGGTCCATGGGGGCCACATGCTCGGAGACAAACCGGGACACTTCCTGCATATTCTTCCCGGAAACAATGAGCTGGAGATCATATGTACCGGTGATGAGGCGCAGGCTCCTGACCTGGCGGAACCGTGACAGGCGTTCGGCAATGCGGTCGTACCCGAAATCCCGCTCAGGGCTCACTTTCAATTCGATGATGGCAGAGACCTCCCCGTTTCCGGCTTTCTCCCAGTTGACTACCGTTGAGTAGCGTTTGATGACCTTTCCGGCTTCAAGGGCCCCGATACGGCGTGCAACCTCAGCTGCTGCGAGGCTGGTCATGGTCGCTATTTCTTCTGTCGACAGCCGGCTGTTCTCCTCCAGGATGCGGAGGAGCTCGAGATCCTTTTCATCCGTCATAGTTCACCTGAACCAAGTCTTGAGCCACTTGGCTTCCATCTGGGAGACATCGAGATCCTTGAGACCGTTGAGGCGGGTGTCCTTTAAGACGACCTCGCGGATCTTGCCCGTATTGGCATCAAACCACATCTCCTTGGTCCTGCCATACCGCCCGCGGCTGACGACCCGGGTGTTGATGACGCCGAGCATGTTCAGCTCAGAGATCAGGTCGGTGATCCGCCGGTGGGTGAGCACGTCGAGCTCAATGGACGGGGCGATGTCCTGGTATATACGTGAGACTTCACCGCTCGTAAAGATATTCTGTCCCAGTTGTTCCAGGATGAGCATGGAATACAGGATCAGCTTGCTCTGTGTCGGCAGCGTTGCGATGCATTCGATCATACTGTCCGTCTCGATCTTTGCCTGCGCCTGCTTGACGTGCCCTTCCGTCACCTGTGTGGATACCTCGTCCCGGTCGGCAAGTTCCCCGGAGATCCGGAAAAGGTCGAGGGCCCGCCGTGCATCGCCGTGTTCCTGTGCGGCAAGTGCAGCACAGAGCGGGATGACACCTTCTGCGATCGCACCGGCAACGAAGGCCTGTTCAGCGCGCTGGGCAAGGATATCCACCAGCTGGGGTGCGTTATACGGAGGGAAAACGATCTCTTCTTCTGAGAGCGAGGAGAGAACACGGGGATCCAGGAAATCCTTGAAGCTCAAGTCGTTGGAGATCCCAATGATACTAACCTTGGAATTTTTCAGATCCGCATTAATCCGGGTAAGGTTGTACAGTGTGTCATCGCCGCTCTTTTTCACCAGCTTGTCAATCTCATCGAGGACTATTACGAGAACGCCCCCACCGGCTTCCAGCTGGTTCTTGAGTTCTGCATACACCTGGTCGGTCGGCCACCCGGTCATCGGGATATGAGTCCGGGTCTTATCGCTTGACTGCTCATCGACAACGTCAAGGCATTTTGCGATCTGAGCCAGCACCCGGTACTGGGTATCGATAACCTCGCAGTTTAAGTGGACAATGCGGCAAAGGGTCCCCATCTTACTGCTGGCTTTCTCGAGTTCCGTGCCTACATAACGGACACAGGCCGTTTTGCCGGTCCCCGTCTTTCCATAGATGAGGATGTTTGAGGGGGTCTCGTTCCGGAGGGAGGGGGCAAGAATTGAGGCTACCTCATCTATCTGCGGTTTCCTGTGCGGGAGGATCTGGGGCCGGTAAGAGTGCCGCAGCACTTCCCGATCCCTGAATATCCGGTTATTGGTAAGATATTTTTTGAATAATCCTGTTGAGGGGTCTTCTGGTTCCGGCATGGTTACACTGAGGAGCTGAGAGTTAGTGGGTTGAGAGTAAATAACGATCGGTTTGTCTGACTATTCATTACCCCTCTATTTCCCATGGAAATCGCATAATAATTTGTTCTTTTTTGAAAACAGGAGAAATATGCGTATATTGTTTTGACCTCGTTTTCCATTTTAAGCCCGGTTTATCTTCATTATGCATTCTGGCTTCCTCTTCGATATTGCCCAGCAATGTAGAACAAAGTTTAATAAGGATCCGGGGGAGACCCCTTTATTTCCAGTGGAATGGAAATAATATCAACAGGTGTCTTATTGATATTTTCAAAATAACAGCCATTTCTAAATTTATCTTTAATACTATATAAATTAAGTGAAATGATGTTGGCAGGGTCGCAACCCAAAACACTGTTTCAGCTAATGAGATGGAAACAAGCCGGACCCGGCTGAGGTGTTTCCAGAAGAAACCAAGGGGTGTCCACCACGAAAAATTCCCTGTGAAAATAGTTAGAAACCCCCCTTTTTAGAAACTCCTTCGACGTAAAGGTTCTGAAAAACAGGGGTTTTATTGCAATCCTCCTGTGCATAAAAGGTCAAGAGAACTGCAAATGACTCTCCGTATCGGAAAAATCATCAGATAGATGGGTGTTCAGAATTGCAGGGCTTTTCGAGAATCTCTGAAATGATTGGCATTCCTAGTTACTGGCCTGGAAAACGATCAAAAAGCAGGAGAAGTGTATGAGAGAGCAGGAAATAATCTCCTTAATAACGGAGAGTATCTGAACATTCTCAAGAGAGTAGAAAAACCCCGGAAAATGTTAACGCCCCCTATCGGAGAAGATCGATAAGGAGGGAGATGTCTGTTATCATGTTTCGAAAGGTACAATAACCGGTGGCCAGTCTTCTGAATTATTACAGAATTCTCTTAATCCGGGACAGATAACATCACTGTATTATGAGCCATGCCCATGTCCGGCCCTTTGAAATCTCTGCTGCCATTATTACTGTCTCGACTACAAGAACCAGGGAAAATGATACCAGTGGAAAAGCAATCGAACAGATCCTCAGGGAGAACAAAATTCCCGTTACGTATTATACCATTGTTTCAGATCAGGTAGAGAAGATCCGGGATGCCTGGTTCAAGGCAATGAAACAGGCAAACTGTATCATCA
>NZ_PIZH01000178.1 GCF_002835825.1 Methanoregula sp.
CACGCAGTCGGAGTCACGTAGCAGTGCGTACGGGTTGTGGGGTACGGGGCGCGGCAGGGTGGGTGTAACCGGGCCCGGACGGGGTATGCACCGTTTCCGGTGGTAAGGAGAAAACCGTCAGCGGTTTTCGTCATCGACAGCACCGGTTCTTTGCACCGGACCTCGACCCCCCGCGTCCTGCATTCGCCAAGCAGCAGGGAAAGGACATCAGCGGCGGAACGGGACTTTGGGAATACCTTGCCGTTCTTCTCCGTCTCCATAAGGAGCCCCCGGTCCGAGAAGAATTGGATCAGGTCTTTATTCGGGAAGCCCATCAGCGCCGGTTTCAAGAATTTCCCGTGGTCCCCGTAGTGCATAAGGAAATCCCGGATGTCAGCGGCATGCGTGATATTGCATTGCCCAGTCCCCGAGAGCAGGAGCTTTTTCCCGGGCTGTTCGTTCTTCTCGAACAGCACGACGCGGGATGAGGTCGATGCGGCATGGATTGCGCAGAAGAGCCCGGCCGGCCCGCCCCCGATCACCGCAGCATCGTATGGATCCATGCCTGTCACCAGATCAATGCTCTTTTGGTACTTGTTAGTTTATGCACGGGGGATATTACAGGGATGTTCCCTGCGCGATCTGGCCCATGCAGGGTAAAAATGCGGCCTGCCCCGTGCGGAAACCGTCAGGGTACCATTATCCTTTAACGGCCATCACCGCCAATTTCCGGATACCCATGATCGATGCACGCGGGAAGAAGACCATCCTCTTTGTGGCAGCACTCGCAAGTTTCCTCGTCCCGTTCACCGGCTCGTCTATAACCATTGCCCTCCCGGCTATGGCGGCGCAGTTCAATGCGGATGCGGTGATGCTGGGTTGGATCACGTCCGCGTACATCATATCAGCGGCCATCTTCATCGTGCCGTTCGGGCGATATGCCGATATTGTCGGGCGGAAGAGGATCTTCCTCTATGGCGTCATCCTTTACACCCTTGCATCCTTTGCCTGCGCCATCGCGCCATCCGTGGAACTACTGATCCTGCTGCGGTTCATCCAGGGGATCGGGGGAGCCATGCTCTTTGCTACCTCGCTTGCCATCGTCACCCAGGTGTTTGAAACAGGTGAACGGGGATGGGCAATTGGCATCACCATCGCCACGGTCTATGCAGGGCTCTCGCTTGGCCCGTTTTTGGGCGGGCTCCTTACCGATCACTTTGGCTGGCCCTCCATCTTCCTGGTCAATGTCCCGCTCGGACTCATCACGATCGCGTTCACGCTCCGCGGTATCCGGCACGAGTGGGCTGATGCTGCCGGAGAGACGCTCGACCGGGCAGGTGCAGTCATCTACTGCATCATGCTCTTTACGTTCATCAACGGCATGCTCCTCCTGCCGGCCCCCTCCGCTTTTGCATGGATTAGTGCCGCGCTCATCGCGGGTGCAGTCTTTTACCGGTGGGAACGGAAGATGGATCACCCGCTCATCGACTTTTCGGTCTTCTCCGATAATCGTACCTTCGTCTTCTCCAATATCGCCGCGATGATCAACTATGGCGCAACATTTGGCGTGGGCGTACTCCTCTCCCTGTACCTCCAGTACATCCAGGGCTTCTCGGCCGCATCCGCGGGGCTCATTCTTGTGGCACAGCCGGTCATCCAGATGATCTTCTCTCCCATCGCGGGACGCCTTTCCGACCGGGTCGAGCCGCGGGTGGTCTCCACAGCCGGAATGGCGCTCACCGCGCTCGGGCTTTCTTTCTGCATTGTCCTTTCCCCCTCAACGCCCCTCTGGATCATTGTCGGCAGCCTGATGGTCATGGGCCTTGGCTACGGCCTCTTCTCCTCGCCCAACACCAATGCCATCATGAGCTCGGTGGAGAAGCGCCACCTTGCCATAGCCTCGGGTATGAACGCGACCATGCGATCAACCGGCCAGCTTCTCTCCATGGCAATCGCGATGTTCTGCTTTGCTGTCTTCATTGGTTCGGAGACCATCACGCCCGCGGTCTACCCGGCACTGATGACCAGCGTTACGGCTGCGTTTATCATTTTTACCGCCCTGTGCGTGGTCGGCGTGGCGGCCTCATGGGTGCGGGGGACGATCCACAGCGACACGGAGTGATGCCGGCAGGGAAAAACGGATCAATGCACCGGGTGCTGGTGCTGGCGCCGCTGCTTCAGGGCGGTGGTATAATGGTGCCGGAGTTCTTCCTTCTCCTCGGCCGTGAAGTCTTTTTTCTTGTTTGCATGGAGGTGCTTTTCCATCTGGCGGACAATGTGTTCGGCCTCATGGTGGTCCTGCACTTCGAGGTACATCGGCGCCTTGCACACCTCGTACGCGTGCCCGCAGGTGGGACAGAGTTTCCAGCGCTGGAAATTGTCCACGTACGTGAACGTTACGCACTGTGGGCAGCGTATGATGAGGTACATAATCAGATGGTGATTTACGCGATCACCATATATATATATCGGCCCCGGGTATGGCAGGGGACACAACGATGCGCTTCTGCCTCTGATCGCTCCGGATTCGGCCGGTCCGGCAGTCCCCGCTCCATTCCGAAACCCTGATATCGGCTGTTCGTCCAGATAGAAATGCAATGACTGAACCAATCCAGGTTATCGGCGTGCAGGGCCTCCCTCTTATTAAAAAAGGCGATGATGTTGCAGCGCTTATCTGCGACCGCGTCCCGCTGGTCGAGGGGGATATCATCTGTATTGCCTCGACCATCTACTCAAAAGCGAAAGGCTATACCCGGCCCCTGTCGGAGATCACGCCATCGGAGCGTGCGATCCGGCTGGGCGGACTGAACGGAGAGGACCCGCGCTTCGTGCAGGCCGTCCTCGATGCGTCCACGGACATCATCATGGAGCACCCGTTCATCCTCTCCGAGCTCTCGTTTGGCCACATCGGTGTCCGGGCGGGTGTTGACCAGAGCAACATCGAGGACGGCATGGTGATCTTCCTCCCGCCCGATCCGATGAAGTCGGCCAACGAGATCCGCGAGCGGATCAGAGAAATCACGGGGAAGAACACCGGCGTCATCATCACGGATACCTGCGGGCGCTCGTTCCGGCGCGGCCAGACCGGCAATGCCATCGGGTGGAGTGGGATGACAGCCATCCGCGATTTCCGGGGCGATACCGACCTCTTCGGTCATGTACTCAAGATCACGGAAGAAGCGGTCGTGGACGAGATCGCGGGGTTCTCCAACTTCGTTATGGGCGAGAGCAACAACGGTGTCCCTGCGGTTGTCTTCCGGAACGTACCGTCATGGACAGGGCATGACAACCTGTACTTCTCGGGTGAAGAGGATATCACGCGGCGCGTGCTGAAAAAAGAGTGGTCGTAATTTTTTGTTATCCGGGGAACGCGATCTCGAGGGCCATGATGATGATACCGATTGCGGCTGCAACAATCATCACGGTAATGGGGCTGATGTGGATTGCCCGCCGGTCCTCGCTTTCGTAGTAGTTGACCAGTCCTGCTGAGGAGAGTAACCTGCCACCTTTCTTCTTTGCCATGCAAATATATTTCATTTTTCGCTATATAAAAGAGAGAGACGCATGACAGATTTTAGCCCGCAGATCGTGTCCGGACTGGTGCTCGTTGGTGAGGAGCTCGCGCCACTCAGGGCAGATATTATCATAAGGGACGGGAAGATTGCAGCCATAGAAGAAAATTCCCGGGCCCCGCATCACTGGATCAGCCCGGCGCTCTTCAATGCCCACACGCACCTTGGTGACACCATAGCGATGGACTGCGGGGCAACCGGGGATCTCGTCTCGCTTGTCACGCCCCCGGATGGCCTGAAGCACCGGCTCCTCCGGGCTGCGTCACCTGCCGATCTTGTTGCCGGGATGCGGGCAAGCATAGAAGGCATGATTGCCTCCGGCACCGCCGGCTGTGCGGACTTCCGTGAAGGGGGGGAAGACGGCGTTACCCTGCTGCGGGATGCGTCAGGAGGGCTTTCGTTCCAGGCCATGGCTTTTGGCCGGGACGGGGGTGAAAAGGTTGCCGAAGGCCTCGGGGTCAGCAGTGCCCGGGATGTCGCGGGTGTGGAGCAGCTTGTCGCGGCAGCACGGGGGGCGGGAAAGAAGGTGGCGTTCCATGCCGGCGAACGTGACGCAGACGACGTTGATGCTGCGCTTTCGTTCGACCCGGACTTCATCGTCCACGGCACCCATGCAACAAAGAAGCAGTTCCGGGCCTGTGCAGACAAGGGGATCCCGATTGTCATCTGCCCGCAGTCAAACTGGACGCTGGGTGTGACCTCCTCTTCAGCAAATCCCCCGATCCGTCTCATGCAGGAACTCGGCTGCACGGTCTGGCTCGGGACAGACAATGTCATGTTCGTTCCCCCCGATTTGGGAAAAGAGATGGCATTCGTCTCGACGCTTTACAAAATCGATCCCGCAGGAATCCTTCATTCCGCCATTGCCGGATCAGCGCTGACCGGTTCCCCCTTTTTCATCCGCGAGGGGGCGCGGGCACGCCTGCGGATCATTGACCCGGAAAAAAATGCACTCAAATTCAGTCGCGATCCGGTTACATCCAAGGTTAAACGGGCTACGAGTTCCTGCGACGGCACAAATGTTTTTAAGTCGTAAATGCAATAAAACATGCTATTTTGTTTGGGGTTCTTCCGGTTGTTGCTTATATCCTTTGATCATTAAA
>NZ_PIZH01000179.1 GCF_002835825.1 Methanoregula sp.
AAGAGGCAGGCTATGGCCGGCGCTCGAACTGCCGCCGCTGCAAGATGAAGATCCCGCGTCAGGCAGACCTTGCCTGCGGTAACTGGGGTGTCATCGGCGAGAAGGCTGGCAAGGCTACCTTCGTCGAGGTCTGCTCCGAGAAGGGAGCAAACCTCGTCTCCGGTGCAGTCAAGAACGGCATCCTCGCAACCGAGGCAGCCAACCCCAAGGGGCTTGAGATCCGCGGGAAAGTCGAGGGCGCAATGCTCAAGCTCGGCGACAAGTGGCGCAAGCACGACTTCGAGGCACTCGGCGAGGGCAAGGACCGGTTAAAGAAGATCATGCAGGAGACCTCCCGCTGCATCAAGTGCTACAGCTGTATCTCGGCCTGCCCGATCTGCTACTGTGTCGACTGCACGACCAAGAACCCGGCCTATGTCAAGCCCGGTGAGCTTCCCCCGAACTTCATGTTCCACCTGATCCGGTTCGCCCACATTGCGGACTCCTGCGTGAACTGCGGCCAGTGCCAGGAACTCTGCCCTGCAGAGATCCCGAATGCACTCTTCATGCACGCCCAGCAGGTCGAGCTTGAGAAGATGTTCGGCCACGCCCCCGGCCAGGACATGGAACTCCCGATTCTCGCCTATGCAGAGGAGCGCGAGGAACGTTCCCGCCTGCACAACACGGGAAGCGACATGATCTACCTGAACGTGTTCAACCCGGTAGCAAAGCACTAACAGAAGAGGTGTGAAGATGAAAGCAGATGACGCAAAAAAGATCATTGCAACAGCCATCGACCGCGAGGTCGAGGCATACACTTTTTACCGCAGCGTTGCGGACAAGGCAAAAGACAAGGCACTGAAATCACTCTTTGACGAACTTGCCGGTGAGGAGAAGAAGCACCGCGAGTTCCTCCAGGGATTCCTGGCAAAGGATGTCAGCAAGATCAAGTTCGCTGCAGGGCATGACTACAAGGTAGCGGATGAACTCCCGTTACCGGCCCTCAGCGTGGACATGAAACCGCTCGAAGGACTGGTCATTGCGATCCAGAAAGAACTGGGCGCCATGCAGATGTACACCCAGTTCGCAAACGCAGCAGAAGATGTCGAAACTCAGCTGCTCTTTACCCAGCTTGCCAACATGGAACGGAGCCACAAGGCACGCCTTGAGGACATCTACACCAACATGGCATTCCCCGAGGTCTGGTGACCCGGGCACCTTTTTTTCTGACTCCGGAACAGCTGAAGTCGTCAGCAGCGCATCCTGAATTCGAACGTTCTCATACGGCCCCGGTAGTGTGGCGGGAGCCTGAAAAAGCTGGCTTTTAAAATAGTGCTCTGGAGAAAATATCCTTCCCGATAATTGTCCCCCATGAGCATCCGGATGGTTATAAAAAAGCATGGAGGATGAGAAGAACGCCGGGGTGCTCTTTGACTTCAGCGGCACGTAGCATACCAGGGGTACAGGGGCATCAGCCTCCATCTTTGCACATGGGGATTTCAACCGATCGCGATTGTAAACATCCCCTCAGGAAAAAAACCGGAGATGTAACGGAGAGATTCACAAGTTCCTGGCATTCGTGACAGAAATCCCCGGGGCCCCCCCTGGATCCGGCGATCCTGCCAGCAAAAACCCACTCTATGCCCCGTTCGCAGGTGACGTTCGCGATCTGTTAGGGTTCTATTAGCGCAATTCAGGCCTGCCGTCGTAAAACCCCCGCAATCGGAGGCTAAAATGAGCGTTTCCGGAAGTTTATGTCAGGGTATCCGGGTGAATATGTCAACTTCAGCGTTCCGGTGAAGCTACAGATGAAACAAAAAAGGTCAAAATGACCTCTGATCGCCAAAATAAGCCCGATTTGAAAAAATGTCTTGCAAGGGTTGTGGGAAGGATTTCACCAGAGCAAAAAAGAACTATTCCGGATCGGTTGTAGCGAACCGTTCGAGATAACAGTAGTCACAGGCCTTCTCCTCTCCGGACCGGAGCGCGAGAAGAGAACTGTCGGCATGTTCTTTACAAACATACGAGACACAGAACCCGAGCGACTGGAGCCCGATTGCCACCCTGCCGCACTGTTCGCACGTATGCTTCTCTGCCATTTCCATCACCCAAAGATTGTGGTAAAGATTACCGTACGGGTTTTCCCGCCACCTGTGTTGTTGCAACAAATGTTTGGAAGGTATCTGTATCAACTGTACCGTTCAAGGTAACAGACACCATACGTTTTTTTCTCACCGGGTTTCAGCGCAAGGAGGAGGCTGTCGGCATGATCTTTACACACATATTCAAATACCCCCTCCATGGACTGGAATCCTATGGCTCCTTTTTCGCAACGGTCACATTTGTGTACATCAGCCATGATTAATTCGTTTCAGCCAATTTTCTTAATACTCTTTGGAAAGATATCGATCAGAACAGCGAACCCACGATGCAGGGCCATAAGTGGTTTACCTGATCAGAGGAATACAAAAAGATAGATTCGCAGGAAAATGAGGAACGGGTATGCAGCAGAGCAGAAAGACCGAAATAAGAAACGGTAACCCGGTGAGGATATGGTGAAACGTTACCTTCAGGTCAGAACCCTTGATGATGTGTTCGCACTCCTGGGGCGTGAGTTCTCCTGCACCCCCTCTGTTATCTCCGTTCCGCTGGAGAATGCCGCCGGGCGGGTCACTGCCGGACCGATCTTTGCAAAGTATTCGGTCCCCGAGATTCATCTCTCGGCAATGGACGGGATCGCAGTCGTGAGTGCCGAAACAAAAGAGGCCTCCGAGCAGCACCCCATAAAACTCCCCCGGGCGGCCCGGGTAAACACCGGCAATGTTGTGCCCCCGGAATACGATGCAGTGATCATGATCGAGGATGTCTGGGAGGCGGACGGGACGTACACCATCCGGAAATCCGCGAGCCCCTGGCAGCATGTGCGGCCGGCGGGGGAGGACCTTGCCGAGTCCGAGATGGTGATGCCCTCGCGCCACCGTATCCGCCCGCATGAGATAGGGGGACTTGCCACGTATGGCATCACGGAAGTGAATGTGATCACGGTACGGATCGGTCTCGTCCCAACCGGCAGCGAGCTTGTCGCAGCCGGAACACGGCCCATGCCGGGCCAGGTTGTCGAGAGTAACACCTTAATGGCGAAGGCGATGCTCGAAGAAGTGGGGGCCACGTGCACCCGGTACCCCTTTGTTGAGGACACTCCGGAAAAGATCCGCGATGCTATCCAAAAGGCCTGCTGCGAGAATGACCTCGTCATAGTTTCAGCGGGATCCTCAGCGGGGACGAAAGACTACACGGCGGATGTGATCGCGGGACTTGGCGAGGTGCTGGTCCACGGTATCGCAACCAAGCCCGGGAAACCGGCGATAATCGGCCGGGTGGACAAAAAGCCGGTCATCGGCCTCCCCGGGTATCCCCTGTCAGCGCTGACCGTCATCCGCGAGCTTGTCCTCCCGGTGCTGAAGACCTATGGCATCCCGGTTCCCAGATACCGGATCCTCAAGGCGCAGGTGACCACGGCGCTGGCGAAGGAGATCGGCTCGGATGAGTTCGTTGCCTGCACGCTTGGGAAGGTCGGGAGCCGCTGGGTGATCTCGCCCCAGTCGAAGGGAGCCGGTGTCCAGATGAGCGCAATCCGGTCGAACGCTTACATCCGGCTGCCCCGTGAATCGGAAGGATTCAATGCGGGGGATCTTGTTGACGCACGGCTGCTTGTTCCAGTGGAGGAGGCAGAAAGCGCCCTGCTCATCACGGGCAGCCACGACCCGGTCATCGATTACCTGGCGGACCTCCTCCGTCCAAAAGGGGTCTCTCTTATTTCAACCCATGTGGGGAGCATGGGGGGCATCCTTGCTTTACGAAAGAATGAATGTCATGCGGCGCCGACCCATCTGCTCACGGATGATGGGACCTACAACTCTGCGTATGTGAAGAAATACCTCCCGGGAACGGATGTTGATCTCATCTGCGTTGCACAACGGCAGCAGGGGGTAGTGTCACGTGACGGTTTCTTGTTTGCTGATCTCCCTGGCCGGATGTTCGTCAATCGCCAGAAAGGATCCGGGACCCGGATGCTGCTTGATTATGAGCTGAAGAAAGCCGGCATTGACCCGGCATCGATCCCGGGATATGAGCGGGAAGTGACCACGCATATTGCGGTCGCGCTTGCCGTGAAGAGCGGGGAGGCCGATGCCGGTCTCTGCGTGTACAGTGCGGCAAAGGCCCTGAATCTCCCGTTTATTCCCGTTGCAAGTGAGCGGTACGAACTGGCCATCCGGCGGGAACATGCAGCGGACCCGCGTGTCATGGCACTCATTGAAGCGATCCGGTCACCCCAATTCAAGACAATTCTTGAACAACTGGGGGGCTATGAGACACCAGAGACTGGAATTATCCGGGATGGGAGCCACTGATCCAAGGCAGGAGAATCCGGATGGTTGTAGGGGATTTCTGGCCCAAAAGCCCTTCAATTCCGGATATTTCCACTAGTTCCCTCTCGTAAGTTAATAAAAATGGTTAACTTTTATCTGCGCCGGATGCCGGTATGAAGGGGAAAAACCCCTCCTTCTTTTGGAAAAAGGAAGTGATGCCAAGAAAATTTTCCGTCATAAGTTAATTG
>NZ_PIZH01000180.1 GCF_002835825.1 Methanoregula sp.
ACCCTGATCTCCACGGTAGCCGACAAGTACGCGGAAACCCCTGCCCGGATATCAATAGACCTGCCCCGCGTGGAGATCTATGCAGACAGCCAGCTGGAGCATGTTCTCGACCGGCTCCTGGAACGGTCGCTGGTGAATGAGGACACGACCCATGAGATCCGGGTCAGCCACCGCGTCGGCGAAGGAGGGCTTCTTATCATCTTCGAAAACAACGGGCCCGGGTACCGGCCAGAAGAGAAGGATGAGATCTTTGAGTTGAAAAGCGACGGTTCCGGGAACCGCGAACTCTTTATCGCACGCGAGATCCTTTCCCTGACGGGTATTACCCTCGCCGAGAACGGCGAATTCGGGAAGGGAGCCCGGTTCGAGGTCAAAGTCCCCGAGACGTATTACCGGTTTGTTCCCGGCACTGCCTGACGGGCTGACCCGGGCAGGACAGCCTCTTTTTTGGTATAATCTGCCGGCGATAAAAAAACAACGCATAAATACGACTTTTCTGCAACTGATGTACTGTATATTACGTCAGGAAAGACCAATGCCCAGAATCCTGCTTGTCGATGATGATAAGGACATCCTCGATATAATCCGGCTCGATCTCGAAGATGACCCGGCAAATGCGGTGGATACCACCAGCACCGCAACCGATGCCATCACGAAAGTCACCCGGACCCCCTACGACGTGATCATTGCTGACTGGCGCATGCCAGGAATGAACGGCACCGACCTTATCCGGAAACTGAGACACGACGGGTGTGCTTCGTTCATCATCCTGTACACCGGCTATTCCCTCAGTTCCGACATCCGGACAACGCTGGACTGCGGGGCCGATCATTACCTCCACCGGGGCGGCGATCCTGACCTGGAATTTGCCGAGCTGCACCGGCTGATCAAAACCGTTGCCGGAAAAAAAACATAATCCTCTTTTGAGCGGAAACAGGCGCCCGCCCATTATTCCCGAACGGAGTCGTATCAGCCCAATAAATGCGAATGGATGAGGGATACCGCCCCCGGGCATTCCCCGGTTATGCCTGTGCACCCTGCCGGTGCTCAGTCACGTACCGGTAAACCACCCGGAGCAGGAACCCGACAACAAGGACTGATGCCGATGCAATGATGATCGTCACCCACTGCAGTGCCGAAAGCGGAACGGTAGAAAAGACGCTTCCCCCGAACTGGACCAGCACGATCTGGAGGAGGAGGATCATTCCCATGATCAGGAAGAACATCGGGTTCCCTTTGAAAAAGGAAGGCATCTTCCCGTCAAGCGCACGGCAGTTGACCCCGTTCCAGATCGCGGCCACGATAAAAGCCGAGAAGAAGACCGTCGTGATCTCTTCCGGCGTTGATCCGCCGAGGAAGCCGGTTGCCAGCTGGAGGAGTCCCCCGGCGATCAGGAATGTTCCCGTGACAAGGATCGAGATCCACATGAATGGCGTGATGATCGTTGCGTCCTGCGGGACGGGCTGTCGTTCCAGTAACCCGGCATGGGGCGCTTCCGAGCAGAGCGCAAACGCGGCAAGCGTATCCATGATGATATTGATCCAGAGGATCTGGATGATGGTGAAGGGCTCGGGATACCCCAGAAGCGTGGCGATGAAGATGAGCAGGCATGCACAGAAGTTGAGGGTCAGCTGGAAGAGGATGAAACGCTGGATGTTCTCGAAGAGTGACCTGCCCCACCAGACCGCCTGCGTGATAGAGGCAAACGAGTCATCGAGCAGGATGATGTCGCTTGCCTCGCGGGCCACCTCGGTTCCCGCAATGCCCATGGCAAAGCCGACATTCGCGTGCTTGAGCGCCGGGGCATCGTTCGTCCCATCGCCGGTCACGGCAACCACATCGCCGGACTTCTGGAGCGCCTGGACAAGGAGCAGCTTGTCCATGGGCTCGGCACGGGCCATGATGTCAAGGTCCCGGGCAGCAGGGACCTGCTCTTCCAGACTCAGTGCCCGGAAGGATGGGCCGGTCATAACAGTCCCGCCTTTGTGAATACCGGACTCCATGGCAATGGCGCGGGCGGTCTCCGGATTGTCCCCGGTCACCATCCGCACACGGATCCCCGCCTTCTGGCAGGTTGCTACCGAGTCCCCGATGTGATCGCGGAGCTGGTCCCTTATACCCACGTACCCATCCCAGACAAGGTTCATCTCGCTCTCGTCGCCGTTGACAATCTCCTTGTGCGCAAAGGCAAGGGTCCGCATTGCACGCCTCGCCAGAGCCAGGACACCGGAAAGGTCCGGCGCATCAACGCAGAGGCCGGCAAGGATCTCCGGCGCACCTTTGACCAGGAGGTAAGGCTTCCCGTTGATCTGCACGACCGTTGACATCCGCTTCCGGTTCCCGTCAAAGAGGAACTGCCTTGTCTCCGGTCTCTCCGCCCGGATCTGTGCATAGTCAAGGCCGTATTCTTTCAGCCAGCGGAGGAGCGCCCCCTCGGTTGAGTTCCCGATGACAATGGTCTTTCCGGAGCAGGTGTCAAGGTAGGCGGTCCCGTTGACCGCAGCATTGAGAGTTATCCACTCGATAGGGGATTGTGGGAGCGCTTCCGGTTTGACAGGGGTGCCGGCCGACGACTCTGCAACAAGCATCTGGTTCTTTGTCAGCGTGCCGGTCTTGTCAGTGCAGATCGTTGTGGAAGATCCGATTGTCTCGCAGGCGATAAGCCTCCGCACCAGGCAGTTGGCCCGGGTCATCTTCCGCATGGCAAGCGAAAGCGATAGGGCCACGCTCATCGGCAGGCCTTCGGGAACAGCCGCGACCACGATTACGACCGCGAGCATGAAATAATGGAGGATATGGTTCGCGGTATCGAGATTGAATCCGCTCACATCGCCGGTCAGAACGCCCCGGGTAAAAAGCGCGACACAGATGAGAATGGCCATCGCGTACCCGAATTTGCTGATTATTCCGGCAAGTTCCTCGAGTTTCTTCTCAAGCGGGGTATGGGTGGCATGATCGATCCCGAGCGATGCCGCGATCACGCCCATCTCTGCCCGGTCGCCAACAGCGCCTGAGAGCATCCGGCCTTTACCCCCCGTGATAAAGGTGCCCTTTAAAACCCGCTCCCGTTCGCCTTTTTTTACCGGCTCGCTCTCTCCGGTGAACGCGGACTCATCGATGACAAGGCCGTCCGAGACAAGAATCCACCCGTCGGCAGGGACCGCGTCCCCGGCTTCGAGAAGAATGAGGTCCCCGACAACGATATCACGGGACGCGACCTGGACGGGATGTCCGTCGCGGACCACCTTAATCGCGATCTCGTCACGGTGGGCGTTTAAGACATCGAACTCCCGGCTGCTCCGGTACTCGTTGAAGAAAGCAATTCCGGTGGAGAGGAGGATCGCGGCGATGATGCCCACGGTATCGAGGAGGCCGCTCCCCTGGATGAGCGAGACGACCGTGGAGATGGCAACGGCAAAGAGCAGGATGCGGATGATGGGGTCGTCGAACTTCCCCAGGTACTGCTTCCAGAGCGGATCCCGCACCGGGGGCGTCATCATGTTGGCGCCGTACTCGTTGCGCATCGTTTCAACACGGCTGGATGCAAGACCTTCCGTGCCGGCAATCGTAATGAGTTTTTCGAGGGGGACGAGCGACTCTTCCTTCATGGGCATACACTACAGTTCTGGTCACCAGTATTGGGCGAGGGCGGGTAAAATGGTATAGGTCATGCCTGTATTCGCTGGAGGGCGGGGGCGCTCAGCCCTCCCCTGAAACGTTCAGAACGGAGGGATCATGAGGGACCGCCTCAGGTCACCACGGCGTTCCGGAATCTCCACCACGCAAGGACAAACATGATTAGAGAGAAGAGGACAAGACCTGCAAACGAGAGCAGGATCTCTGCCTGCGTGAAGGCATAGTGGTGGCCGAGAGCGTAAAAATCCGGGCCGATGGCGAAGTACCGGATGCCGTTGATGAGAAGGGTCATCGGGTTGTACGCGGAGATGATCCGGAGCACTTCGGGGAAGTTGTCAATCGGGTAGAGGGCATTGCTGGCAAAGAAGATCGGCATGGTGAGAAGCGTCATGACACCCTGGAGCCCCTCCGGGCTTTCCATGGAGATTGCTATCGCTGCCGAGAGGAAGAGGAAACCGAGGGCGAACAGGGCCACAAACAAAAGGACCCCGGCAATTCCGATCACGATCTGGAGGGGAGTGAAGCCGGCAAAAAATGCAGCCCCGATCAGGACGCCAAAGCCCATAATGATGATGGCCTGGATAAAGGCCTTGGTCACACCCGAGAGCGCGATGCCGACGATGATGTGGTTCCGGCTCACCGGGCTTGCCAGGATCTCCCGCATGAGGCCCCAGTTCTTGTCGAACAGGATCACGATCCCGGAGAAGAGGCTTGTGAACAGCGTGGTCATCGCGATGATGCCGCAGCCCATGAACGTGAGGTACCCCACGGTTTTTACCCCCTCCGGCACGGGCATGCCTGCCATCATCGCATCGAAGTTGCTTGCCATGGCAATACCAAAAAAGGCGAGCCAGAGCGCCGGCTGGAGGAGCGAGGAGACCAGCAGGGTCTTGAACCGGACGAACCGGATCATGTCCCGCCAGTAGATGGTGAAAAAACCGTACTGCATCGTTTAGTGC
>NZ_PIZH01000181.1 GCF_002835825.1 Methanoregula sp.
ATGCCGATCTCGTCATCCAGCGGCTCATCAAATCGGTGATTGACCGCCAGGAGGTCCCGTACACCCCGCGGGAGCTCGAGGAGATCTGCCAGTGGCTGACCGACCAGGAGAAGCAGTCCAAGAAGGCGGAACGGTTCATGCGCAAGGCTGCCGCGGCCGTGCTCCTGCGCAACCGGATCGGGGAGATCTTCCCTGCCCTCGTGACCGGTGCATCCATGAAAGGCGTTTATGTCCGGCTCCTTACTCCCCCTGCGGAGGGCCGCGTCATCGAGAAAGAGCGGGGCCTTCGCGTGGGCCAGAAGGTACGGGTAAAACTGCTCGGGACCGACCCGTACAAAGGCTATATCGACTTTGCGTTTGCCGGAAATGCCTGATCCGGAGGGTGGTGCAGGCGATGCCGGTTACCGGGCGATGATACGCCGCATGACGGCCTCGATCTCCCGGCGGATCGCCTCCTCGATATCGCTCTCGAAGGGACGGTAATCTGCCCGCGCCTGCGCAAGCTCCCGTGCCCGTTTCTCAACCGGGGCCCGGAGGATGACACGCTTTTTGAGTACATCCTGCTGGATCCGGGCAAGGCGGTGGATTCCCTGTACCAGCTCGGCCTCGACCGGCCGCATCTGTGGCTGGTACTTGTGGACGAGTGCACGAATTCCGGACCGGCCGGGGCCTTTTCCGGGGTCGAACAGGAATGCCTTCTCCAGACGTTCCCGCCAGGAGATCAGTTCACCCGAGACCCTCGGGTCGAGCAGGGGAATGCGCCGGAGTTTCCCGGGGGTCACATCTGCTGCAGTAACAATCCCCGCAGTTGTCAGGGCAGCCATCTGGGTAGGATTGATCCGTGAGAGACTGCCCGACGTGATCGCGTACCGCTCCAGGAATCCGCTGATCTGCTCGTCTCGCACGGTCTTTTCGAGCGCCATCACGCCCCGCTGGAACTCCCGGTCGATCCGTTCGTAGGCCTGCCGGAGTTCGCGGAGCCGGGCAAGCTGGGCCAAAAATGCTGCATCCCCGGCCTCGTCAGTCCATTTCCTGCCCCAGAGTTTCCACATATACTCGGCGGTCTCAAGATGGGACCAGCGCTTCTTCCGCTCCTTCTCCTCGCTCCCGGGCACAAAGAAGAGGGCGATGGCGACAAGGCCGATGAGGAGGATCACGAGTGGATCGGTGACCAGTTCCCCGATGGCAAGGATAAGGCAGGCAACCGCAAGGGTTATTCCGGTGAGCTGGCGGAACTTCCGGAACTGCAGCGACTGGCGGACTGCCGGGGTGAGCGGGGCAGGCTGTATGTAATACGTGTTGGGAGTAATGGCCGGCAGCGCCCCCGGCGAGGGGATCGCCTCAACCTTCTGCCACTCGCGCCGGAGGTCGATCTTTGTTATGCTGTCGGCCGAGAGGAAGATCAGGACACCGGATGCTGCTTCGAGCCGGCACCACGGACAGGACGAGAGACCGGCATAATGGTAATGGACGCCGTCTGTGCCGCACCGGCGGAGCCTGCTCTCGAACGGATCGAGTGCGTCCCACCACTCTTCCGCGCTCGGGCGGCCGGAGTCGCGCATCCCGGCCTCGGCAAAGGCCCGCTCGAAGAGGGAGGCAATCGTGTCCGGGACAACCGCGAGGCCCACGGAGTTGGGCGGGGGGGCCATCAGGCGCGCTTTTGCATTCCTGCCGTACGGGAACCGGAACTCGGCGATGGCCTTCTCGATGGGCATGTCCTCTTTTCCGGAATAGACGCCGGCATACGGGTGCCGGCCGAGGAAGAGCAGTTGGAAGATCAGGACGGCAAGGCCGAAGTTGTCCTGGTTGGCGGTCCGTTCGAGCCGGTAGTGCTCGGATTTCTGGAGCTCGGGCGGGGTGAAATGGGCGACACCCACCTCGCAGTAATACAGCTGGTTTTGTGACCGTACCTGGAACGAGTCGCAGTCGATAAGCCGGACACAGGCTGTGTCGTTGACGAGGATGTTGCCCTCGTTCACGTCCCCGACGACATAGCCGTACTTGTGGATGACACAGAACGCGGCTGCAAGGTTCTTGGCCGCCCGGACAAGGAACCGCCAGTCGGCGTGGGGGAAGGTCTCTTTCCGGTGGGTGGGCCCGTACACCTTGTGGACCGGTTCCGCGTCCGAGATCCTCGGCATGATAAAGCCGACCACCGGACCGCCGGGCCGGGAGGCGAGTGTGTCAGTGGGCCAGGCCGAGATCGCCTCCAGCTCGTCGTTGCAGCCTTTTGCCATCAGCCGGAGTTTCTCCTGCTTGTGCTCTTCGAGCGGCTTTTTGTAGATCTTGGCAACCATCATTGCCGGGGACGAGAGCAGTTCGTACACGTCGCCCTCCCCGCCGCTCCCGATGCGTTTGCCGAGGCGGACCGGGCTGCCGCGGCTGTCGTAGAATGGGGATTTTGGAGCGGTTGTTGTCATGGATTATCCCTGCACGGCAAGGACGAGGGTCTTGTCGTCGTCGCTCCGTGCCGAGACATCGTTTCGGAGGAGGAACCTTTTCAGCTGCCCGGCAAAGTCGGAGAATGCCGTTGCCGGGTCGTTCCGGAGGGCGGCAAAGAGCGGCTGGAAGAACCCGGCATGCGCCTGCTTCTGAGCAAAGGAGAGGGCGAGGTTCTGGATACCATCAGAGAAGAGGGCGATCTCATCCGGTGCAGCGTCCCGGTGCGCTATGGAGAGGGTGTCCTGGCAGGTCTCATCGGAGAGGAAGAACGTGGTGTTGGCATACTCCCCTTGTTCGGGCCAGAAGACAGTCTCGTATGCCCCGTCAACCCGGATCACGATGGCACCGTCGCCTATCTGGAAGAAGAGGGCATGGCTGTCGCCTGCTACTGCACCGAGGAGCGTGCAGGCATAGTCACGGATCCGCTTTCCTTTCCCCTGAGCTTCTGCAGAAATCGCGTCCCGGGCTGCGGTGACCCAGGTACGGACCATCTCGTCGGTGATTGCGGCAATGCTGCCATCCTGCCGGAGTGCGTCGAGAATGAATGCGTGCAGGGAGTCGCAGGCGATCTCCGCCCCCCTGCCGCCATCGGTCGTGCTCCCGGCGCCATCGGCAACAAGGCCGATGAAGTACTCGCTGTCGGCAATCCGGAGGGAGCCTGCCCGGCAGAAGTCCTGCCCGCTCTCACCACGGTTCGCGTGCGAACTTCCCGTGACAGAGGATGCGGCAACCTTCCAGCTCATATCTCGCTCCAGCCGAGCGGGGGAGCCAGCTGGATGCGGTCCCCGGGGTTGGAGCGTGATGCGGACTTCATGGAATTGGAGAGCCACTGGAAGAACTCGCGGAACTTGAGCCCCTGGAGTTTCACGGGCTCGCGGACCGAGATCTGCTTTAAGACTTTCATGTCCGCCTTGTTGACACCGATGGTGAAGAAGGCAAAGTTCTTGGAGGCTTCGCCCTCGCGGACAAGGCTTGCGGCGCTCTGCCACTCGTCGGTTGGGGCGCCGTCAGTAATCAGGAATATCCAAGGGCGGTAGAACGAGATGCCGTTAGCCCGGTACTGCTCTTTCCGGGCACGGATCAGTTCGATCCCCTTTCGGATCGCCTCCCCGATCGGTGTGTCGCCCTCGGCCACAAGTTCCGGGTCAAAGACGCACTCTGCGGTGTTGAACTCGCTGATGACGCGGACAGGCCCAAACGTCATCAGGGCAACCTCGACCCGCTTTATTGCAAGGGAGTCGCTCTGGAGTTCTGCATAGAATGATTTGATGCCGGCATTGAGTTCGGCGATTGCCTCGCCGGCCATCGATCCTGACGTGTCGAGCAGCAGGAGGCAGGGGCAGCGGGGTTCCGGGTTCTCCGCAAACGTCACCGCTGCCATCGGCTGCTGGTCCAGGTACATATTGTCGCTCATATCGTCTCACCAAAAATACTGGATGTATTGCTATAGGGTTTCGTAGTGCTTAGTTGGAGTTCTATAATTATTATGGTGAGGGTCAATCCCCCCACAAAAAAGTGAATCCCGGTTCCCGCCCCTATCCCTGCCCGGCAGTAATCCGGTCGTAGAAGACTGCCGCGATCACGGCGCCAAGGACTGGCCCGATGATATAGATGGGGAAATACGCCCAGAGGTTTGGACCGCCCAGGAGGCCGTCCATGAGATATGGCCCGAAGGTGCGGGCAGGGTTGAGCGAAGCACCGGAGATGTTGCCTGCCATCGTGATCATGCCGGCAACCGTCAGGCCGATGACGAGTCCGGCAAACCCCGGCGGGGCACGTTCGTCCACGGCACTGCCCATGATAACGAGCACCAGGACAAAGGTCGCGATGGTCTCGACAAGGATTGCCTGGGCGTACCCGATCCCCGGGAACGGGGCCGTTGCCCCGAGCCCCCCGATCGTGACCGCGTCCGTTCCCACCGTCAGGAAGAACAGGAAGCTCCCGATCGCGGCGCCGGTGCACTGGGCCATGATGTAGGCTGCGGTGTCTTTTGCCGGGCTCCGTTTCGGTGCCCTGTGGGCAATCGTCCCGGCCGGGTTGATGTGCGCACCCGCGACGCGGCGGTGTGCTGAGTTGACGCATGGTACCACCGACACGACGTGGCTCCCCGGGTCGACGTGGCCGCCCAACTCGCCGGCGCGGCCGTACC
>NZ_PIZH01000182.1 GCF_002835825.1 Methanoregula sp.
CGGGAGGGGTGAACCGGCGAAGGATGCAGGGGAAACGGGGGGTCAGGAGCACGGGGGGCGCGTAAACAGGTGCGCATGACGGGCGATGTCCTCGGGGGTTGCGTAGATGATCGCGCTATCCCCGGCCACAAGCTGTGTCTCGCCGGAAAGGCTGGTGATGGTTGCATCGCCACGACGGATTGCCAGGATCAGGAGGTTCGTCCGTTTCCTCAGGTTGAACCCCCCCAGCGTCACACCGTCAAGCACGGAACCGGGCTCAACGGTGAGGGGGGTGATGGAGATATGGGGGATATGGCGAACAAGATCATTGAGTGTTCCATTCACGGCACTCCCGCTCCGGAGCATCTGGTACCCGTCAGCCCGGACATCGCGGATGAAGGTCTCGATCTGGTCACGGGGCACGAAGTATTTGTTCAGCACCACCGTGAAGATCTCGACAGAGGTCTCGAACTCCTCGGCGATGACCTCATCGGCACCGAGCGAGTGGAGGTCTTTTGCCTCGCTGACATACCGGGTCCGGACAATGATGGTGAGCGCCGGGTTGAGGCCATGGCAGAGCGCGACAATCTTCCGGGTGGCCACCGGGTCATTGATGGCAACAACAGCAATCCGGGCTGCCGGGACACCAGCGTGCGAGAGGACCCCCTCTGCCGTTGCATCGCCAAAGACAACGGATTCGCCCTCGTTCCGGGCGGCTTTGACAAGGTCAGGATTGAGTTCAACGATGGTATACACAACGCCCGAGCGGGAAGCCGTGCGGGCAAGGTTCCTGCCGGTGACGCCATACCCGATGATGACCAGGTGATCGGTCTTTTCCGGACCTTTCCCGTTCTCATCCACAACGCACGTGCCCCGTGCAATCCGGGCCAGCGACGGTTTGCTGCAAAGCCATCCGGTGAGCGGCTGGCCGATTCCCATGACAAACGGTGTGGCAGCCATCGTCATCAGGGCAACGATGAGGAACATCTGGTAAATTCCCGAGGGGATAATCCCGGCAGAAAACCCGCTCAGGGCGATGATAAAAGAGAACTCCCCGACCTGCGCCAGGGCAAGGCCGCTCATCACCGCGGTTCGCAAAGGATAGCCGAGGGCGAGCGGTGCGGCGGTGGCAAGCAGCGCCTTTGCCAGGAGGGCAATCGCGATCAGGAAGAGGATAATCCAGATATTATCAATGAGAAACCGGATATCGACCAGCATGCCAACCGAGATGAAGAAGAAGCTGGTGAAGATGTCCCGGAAGGGCAGGACGATGCTCGTTGCCTGGTGGCTGTACTCCGATCCCGAGATGATCAGGCCAGCAAGCAGGGCCCCGATGGCAAGGGACATGCCGGTGAACGAGACCATCCAGGCAACGCCAAAGCAGGTCAGGATGACCACGAGGAGGAAGAGCTCCTGGTTGCGGGTCCGCGCAATCTCGTGCATCACGCGGGGGATGACCCATTTTGCGAGTACGATGAGGACGAGGACAATGATAAGGTCCTCAATGACGAGAGTGATGAGAGCGTCCGTGGAGAGAAGGGGTGTTGTGTCCTGCTGGGGGATACTGGCAAGGAACGGGATGGCCATGATCATCGGGATGGCCACCAGGTCCTGGAAGATGAGGATCCCAAGGGCGATGCTCCCATGGGGCGAGTCCATCTCTCCCCGCTCGTGGAGAATCTTGAGGACGATGGCCGTACTTGAAAGGGAGAATAAAAAGCCCATCAGGATGGCCTGGTTTGCGGCAAGGCCCATGAAAGAGGCTAATGCGAAGAAGAAGACAAACGAGAGTACGACCTGGAGCATCCCCCCGACAATGGCGATGGCACGGATCTTCCAGAGGTCCTTGAACGAGAATTCAAGACCGATAGTGAAGAGCAGAAGGATGATACCGAGTTCTGCGAGACTTGCAACCTGGTCCTGCCCCTTGATGACCGAGAGACCGTACGGGCCGACGATCGCCCCGGTAAGAATGAAGGCAACGAGCGGGGGTACCTTGATCCGGTTGAAGACCATCCCGACAAAGAGCGCTACGGCAAAGACGATCAGGATGTTTGCTATCAGTCCGAGTTCCACAGGTCTCTCTTCCTGTTAATAATGATGCAGGGATCGGAAAAAAAGGATGTGCCCGGTGGCAGGTCACCATGGATCCGTTTGAGTGAGAATGATGAGGGCAAAAGAGGGATTAGCTGTTTTTCTCAAGCGAGAATGTCCCGTACTTCCCGCCCCCGCCCGGGTGCAGGGTGACCGTGCCGTCCCGCAATGCCTGCACGGCATCTGCCACTTTCGGGCAGAGTGAGCGGATCTCGGGAACGGGGACATCGATGAGAACAGCAATCTCGTTGCCGAAGGTCTCGATGAACCGGGAATAGATGGCTTTGCATTTCTTCGTGTTCGGCGATGATGCCCCTTCCATGGTCTGGATGATCTGGGCGAGCGGGATGACACGGACATACGGGGGACGGGGACGAGCTTCGCCCTCTCGGGATAGTTCCTTTGCACGGTCTGATACCCCCTTCTTGATGATCCCGCCATCGGCCGGACACTTCCATGTGTGCCGGACCGCATCCTCAAGGGAATACTGCGTGTAACAGCGGGTGCAGGCCGTGCGGTTGTACTTCCCCTCTTCGGGGAAGAACCCGGCATTCATCTCGATTTCTCCCATGCGGATTGCATCAAGGACTCCTTGTGCCCCATGCCGGTTGATCGAGATCCGGTTGAACTCCCTCCCGAGCTTGTCCGGGTACGGGCTGTGGGCATCGGAGTTTGTCAGGAAGGGCACATCATAGAGGTCCGGGATTGCGGCGCCATAGGAGCTGTCTGCGGAGAGGCCGAGCTCGAGAAAGTCTATCTTCGCATTGCCATAGCAGGCCGGGACGGAGTCGAAGTACGCGTACATCGCCGTCCACGGGGTGAAGGCATGAGCCGGGCCCACCAGCGCCCCGACATCGTGGGCTGCATCTGCGATCTCCTCGCCGCTGAGGTAGATATGCGGCCTGCCCGCGGTGACAAAACTCTTGCAGGTACCGGCAAGCAGGTCGCGGAGCTGGTCGAACTGGCCCGGATCTGCGGCAAGGATCACGTGGTGGACGCGGTTCCTGTCCTCGATCTCTCCCTGCGGGACAATCACGATGCCGGCATCGTTTTCGTAGAACGGCTCCCAGCCTTTCAGCCAGTCCGGCTGGAGTGCATCTCCTGTGCCGAGGATCTGTATTCCCTTCGTCACACAGCCACGGATAAGCTGTTCCGGCTGCATGAAACGGGACACTGCAATAGAGAAGGGGGAGTGGATATGGAGGTCAGCGGTGAGGAGCATAGATACCATACCATGGGAGAAGTGACGGATTAACCATTGGGAGGGGGATTACTCCCCGTTTCATTCGGTATTGGAGAGCCGGCGCCTGAGCTCTTTTGCGCCTTCCTTTCTTGCCTCCATCAGCGCAGATATGACAGCATCGGAGAAGACCAGCGCAAGGGTCTCGAACATTGTCCCAAGCGGGGCAAAGGAGGCTTCCACCGACCGGTACTGCCCGGTCACCTGCCGTTCCTCGAATGTCGCGGTATCACCATGGTAATAATTGTTGAGGTCGCCGAGGTTCACGACACAATCGGCCATGCGGCTCATTGTTGAATCGGGCGATGCGGTGACAAGGCAGACAATGCCCCCAAGTCCCCTGACCGTCTCGCAGAACGTTGCCATGGTATGGGTCTCCCCGGATCCGGAGAACATGACCAGGGTGTCGCCAGGACGGAGGGCGGGAGTGATGGTCTCCCCTACCACATAAACATCAAATCCCAGGTGGAGCAGGCGCATGGCAAAGGCCCGGGCAATGATGCCGGACCGCCCGGCACCAGCAATGTAAATCCGTTGCGTTGAAAGGAGACGGTTGAAGAACGCCGATGTCTCCTCCTTGTTGATCATTGCTGCGGACTTCTTGATCGAATCGGCCATCTGGTCCATGAAAAGGGGTATGTCGGAGAACTCATCGGTCATGGTACTACCCGGATATTTCGGATGATCCGATATCAGGGTATCGGATCAGGGTCCTGCTGGAAATATGAACCGGATCTGGATCATGCTCTGCAGGACCGGAATGACCAGGATTGGTGGGGGGCAGGGGGTCGGACGGTGTACTTCTTCTAGTGCGCAACTGAACCTGCCTTGAGCATTTCCCTTGCCAGGCACATCAGGTTCAGACGGGAAAAAAATTGTTCACGCGTTTTTTTGCTCATACAAAAAAGGGACCACAACCGGAATTTTGGAATTAGTACACCGCCCGACCCCCCACACAAGGCGCTGTGTTGTGGCAGAAAAATGCGGGTCTTAACCACCTTTCCCCACCGAAGATGATACCATTGGCAAGGGGCGTGGCATCAGGATCCTGCAAGGGGGGTCGGGCGGTGTACATTTTTTCTTTTTAGATAGGGATTTAGCTGGAGCCAAACACTCATGTATCCGAAAAACAACTCCCCATACAGGGGAAACGTATGGCACAGTCCGGCATGGAACAACCTGGCGACCCAACAGAGATGTCTGCGGACAAAGACGAGAACCACTAGACCGCA
>NZ_PIZH01000183.1 GCF_002835825.1 Methanoregula sp.
AAAAATGACGACGGTTTAATTTTTTAATAGTGAAAAAAAACACTTGGAAATCTCCCAACACCCACTCCCTACAATCCTGCTTCCCGCACGGAATATTCTCAATCTTCCACTTCAGCGCCCACATCTTGATCCCGCGGATCACGTCCACGAGTTCGAGCCCGCTTTTCGTTAACGTGTACTCGCTCCGTACAGGAAACGTGGAAGCATCAACATGTTTCGTTATCACGCCCTCCTCCTCCAGCTCCTTCAGCCGCTCCGACAAAATCTTCTGCGTGATATCAGTAAGAGAATCCTTCAGGTCAGAGAATCGCCGCGTGTGGTTCGGCCCTTTGTAAAGTTCGAGGATGATCAGGAGAGTCCATTTTTTTGTTAAGTATTTCACGGTCATGTTGACCGTGCATGCTTCGTCCATGGTATGGTTTCTGAAACTCTTTCCTATTTAACCTTGGTATACAAAAGAAACCTTGTAGCAAAAGAATACGAAAGGAGTTGAGTGAGAGTTATGTTCTGTTACCAGTGTGAGGAAACCGCGAAAGGAACCGGATGCACAATCAAAGGTGTCTGCGGAAAGGAAGCGGCAACGGCCGGGCTGATGGATGTTTTGATCTTTCTCTGCAAGGGAATTTCCGAGCGGAACCTTGCCGCGGCAAAGAGCGGGAAGGCAAACAAGGATGCCGGGATGTTCATTGCTGAGGCGCTGTTTGCTACGCTGACCAACACAAACTTCGATGACGGCCGGCTCAAGGCGCTGATCGCACAGGCCGCGGCCATCCGCGACGCGCTGCCATCCGCAGGAGCAAACGAGCCGGAGGCCTGCACGTGGAAACCGGCAAGCGACGCAACGATTGCCGCAAAGGCCGAGCAGATCGCAAAGGATGCAGCAAACAACGATGACGTCCACTCGCTCCGGGCACTCCTCCTCTTCGGGCTCAAGGGCGTTGCTGCGTATTACCACCACGCAGCGGTACTTGGGTACACCGATGAGAAGATCACCGACTTCATGCAGAAGGGGCTCGCATCCACGCTCCACGATCTTCCGGCCGACCAGATGACGGCGCTCGTTCTCGAATGCGGGGGGGTTGGCGTGTCCACGCTTGCGCTCCTCGACACTGCGAACACGAAGACCTACGGGAACCCGGAGATCACGAGCGTCAAGACCTCGGTGGGCAAACGTCCCGGCATTTTGATCACGGGACACGACCTCAAAGATCTCGAACAGCTGCTGGAGCAGTCGAAAGATTCGGGTGTGGACATCTACACGCACGGCGAGATGCTGCCGGCCAATGCGTACCCGGCACTGAAGAAGTACGCGCACCTGTACGGTAATTACGGCGGATCATGGTGGCACCAGAAAGAAGAGTTCGATGCGTTCAACGGCCCCGTGCTCGTCACCACCAACTGCATCGTGCCACCGAAGGACACGTACAAGGACCGGATCTACACCACCGGCCCCGCAGGCTACCCGGGTGTGAAGCACATCGCAGCAGGAGCGGGCGGGAAGAAAGATTTCTCGGCTGTCATTGCACATGCAAAGAAGACCCCGCCCCCGACTGCCCTGCCGGCACCCGGCCGTGACCTCATCACCGGCTGTGCGCACAATGCCGTGCTCGAACTGGCCGGCACAGTTGTCGAAGCCGTAAAGAAGGGAGACATCAAACGCTTCGTTGTCATGGCAGGCTGCGACGGGCGCCAGAGCGAGCGGGCGTATTACACCGAATTTGCACAAGCGCTCCCGAAGAACACTGTCATCCTCACGGCCGGCTGCGCCAAGTACCGCTACAACGGGCTCGACCTCGGAACCATCGGCGGGATCCCCCGGGTCATCGATGCCGGGCAGTGCAATGACTGCTACTCGCTCGTCGTGATCGCGCAGGCGCTTGCAAAGGCATTCGGTGTTGGGATCAACGAGCTGCCGGTCTCGTACAACATTGCGTGGTACGAGCAGAAGGCGGCACTCGTGCTCCTCGCACTGCTGAATCTTGGCGTGAAGAACATCGCGCTCGGGCCAAAACTCCCGGCATTCGTCTCGCCCGGCGTGCTGGACGTGCTCGTGAAGAATTTCAACATCAGCAAGAACAGCACGGTAGAAGAGGACCTGAAGCGGATGGTCCCGGCATAATCAGAAAGCATATCGCTATAATCTCCTGATCACATATTCGGAAGAAAGGAATCCCCATGACCAACCCCCGTGAAGAACTGACCTCCTCCGACAAAAAGCGCGAGGAACTCATCGGAAAAGTCCTTGCGACAAACGATCTCCTGCAGTACCAGGACGGGACGATCGCAAGCCGGATGATCGTGTTCAAAAAAGCCGGGACCATCACGCTCTTTGCGTTCGATGCGGGCGAGGGCCTTTCCGAGCACTCGGCCCCGTTCGATGCGATCCTCACGGTCACGGACGGGGAGGCAGAAGTGGCAATCGAGGGCAGCTGGTCAACGGTCAGGACCGGGGAGATGATCATCCTGCCGGCAAACAAGCCGCATGCCGTGCAGGCAAAGAAGCGGTTCAAGATGACGCTGACCATGATCCGGGAGTGAAGAATGGCGGAGTGGAAACAGGAAGAGCCGGGAAAACCGGACAAGAAACGCGAGGAGATTAAAGGGAAAGTCATACGGCTGCCGGACCTCGTGGAGTACGCGGACGGGACGGTAGCGAGCCGGATGGTGATCAACCGGAAGTGCGGGAGCATCACCATCTTCTCCTTTGACGAAGACGAAGGACTCTCCGAGCACACGGCCCCGTTCGATGCTGTGGTCACGATCCTGGACGGGGAGTGTGAGGTCTGGATTGCCGGGAAGACCTACCAGATGAAGACCGGGGAGACGATCATCTTCCCGGCCGGTGTGCCCCACGCCCTCTCTGCCATCACGAAGTTCAAGATGTCGCTCGTCATGATCAAGGAGGGCGACGATGGGAGGAAATGAATCGGACGGTTATTACTGCACGATCTGCGGCGGCGTTCCACCCGATAAGATCACGACCAGGCGCGTCCTGATCGATGGTAAGGAAACGGGGATCGACCACCTGGACTGGATCTTTGATGAAGTGAAGAAACTCGAAGTCAGCGGCGACAGCCGGCTCGCTGAGGAGATTCTCGTACGGGTGCAGCAGTTCAATTACGTGCCTACGAAGAAGAAAAACGAGTACGCGGCCGGGCTCCTGGCTGCATACAAAGAGTCGCTCGCGAAAAAAGAATAACCATTATTTTTTCAGTTGTGCCTTTTTTGCTTCGGCTTTGATATCGGCCTTGGCCTTCTCCATCTCGGCCCGGGCTTTGCTGAGAATATCGTCAAAGGACTTCTGGACCTGGTCCGTTGTCTCCTTGACGGTCTTCTCGATATGCTTCTGGCCCTCCTCAGTTGAAAGGAGGGCGTGGGTGGCTTTCGCCAGCTCGTCTACTGCGGAGATGACGTTCTTTGTCGCGGTAGTGAGGCGTTCTTCGATCTTGTTCTCCGCGGGTTTCTGTACCGGGGCTTCGGGATCCTTTACCCAGACGCCCTTATCAAAATGTCCTTTGTCATCAGTCATGAAAATTCACGGTTCCCAAGCAGTTAATCATTCTATGCAAACGAAACTACAAAAGGCTTCCATTAAGGATGTCGTGCCACGCATCCCTCCGGCATTACCTTCCTTTATTCTTCCACTGGCCGATATTCCGGCAATCGTGATCGAACGGCAGCCGGTGCCTGTCGCAGTAATACTTCCCGCAGTACTCGCAGTGGAACGGGAGGTAGACCCGCTCGCCGCAGACGGCGCAGGTCTCGTACACCATGTACTCCTTCTTCCCGAGCAGGCGCGAGACGATGCGACGTATAGTATCCCGCAGTCCCATGATGCAGATGTTGGATCCCTTCACTAAAAAATAATCCGGAGGGGTTATCGCCTTTTTCCGGACTCAAATTCGTCCGGCCGCTGCTCTTTCTGGCCGTGTTCTTCAAGCAGCCGGCGCACCTCGTCGTCGACTTTCCGTTTGTCCGAAGCACCCGTGAACAGGATGCGGACCCCCTCGAGGTCATCTTTCAGGTATGCGGCTTCATCATACAGGACAAGGACGATCTCACCGTCGTTCCCGAACATATGCTCTTCACATTCCCCCCGCATGTACCGCTCCCGCTGCTCCTTGGTCGGTGCGGCATATTTGCTCTCGAAGCGAAAGACACCCAAACGTGTTCCTCGCGATACCATCACCTGCTGGCGTTATTAATGAGTGGGGAGCGGGGCGAATCTGTATTCCCCGGGTGCCTGCACCATTCACAACGAGTATTTCCCCATAACAACGATACCACACCTGGAGGCAACAATGCCGGAGACGGAGAAGAAGAAAGCCGAACTGAAGATTACGGGGATTCTTTTGTGTGCGATGACTCCCGCCGGGTCTTCTGGTACTGTCTTCCCCATGAAGAAATTGCTTCAAGAACCGGAAATGCAGTCCTGCCGCATTCAGTAAGCCGGTACTCGACCCGCGGCGGGATCTCCGGAAATACGGTCCGGGTCACGATACCGTCCCGCCCGAGCCCCCGGAGGTTTTTGGTCCTTTCT
>NZ_PIZH01000184.1 GCF_002835825.1 Methanoregula sp.
ACCAACCGGAAATTGGCACCCAGAAGGCAAGGAAATACCCAAGCGTGGCCAGGGCCGCCATGCTTGTGCCGGACACAAAAATGACCCCCGCCGGAACGATCAGACTGGCGACCAGCAGGGCAGACAACGCGGGGATGGGGATCTTTTTCCCCGGCCGACCATTCCATAACGCGTACCCCATCAGAAAGATGGAGAGGATAAGCCCGGCATCGAAGATGGCAGGGAACGACTGGCTACGGAACCCCATGAGGGCATTCACGTACCAGCCGATGTTCGAGAAACCCCAAAGAAGGAACCCGGCCGCGGTCCAAAGAAGGAACTTCTGATCGCGGGACTTCTGCCAGAGTACCAGCAGGGCAGCTCCTCCGGTAAACGCAGTAATGATCTGGAGATAATTGCTGTAGGCGAGAAAAGCATTCGCGGAAAGGAGAGAGATCAGTAGTGCCAGGGCAACTGCCAGGACAACGATCCCCCAGAAAAATCCGGTCATGAACGAAATCCCGGGGACAGGTTTGTTATTTTGCATACAGGTTTCTTCTGTCGGCTTCATAAAAAACTGTTACGAGAACCGGGCCGGATGCCGGACAACAACCGGATTCCCCGGTCGTTTCCGGATGGGGGGTTTTACCACTCACCGGATGGAGGGCCTCGCCATCAAAACCGGAACCCTGCAAGCAGGAGTCCAAGAAACCCGAGAATAATCAGGATGATGATCGCGATCATGATCTTCAGGTACGGGACTCCTCCCCCTGTTTTCTTTGCAGCCCCACGCCGGGTATCCGCTGCAATCCCGCCGGTCGCGCTTACGCCGCCTCCCCTGCTGTAGCTCATGCCCACGGCTGGCCGGGGTTTCCTGTTCCAGCTGCCGATCCCTGTGCAGTTGTGGTTGGGCGGGAGCCGACATTCCGAACAGAACTTCCCGCCGCAGTGCTGGCAGGTGAACGGAAGAGTCGTCTCGTTGCCGCAATGATCGCAGCGTGTCATGCATCATCCTCTGTTGTACATGGAATAAATAATTCCCGTCCGAATCATCCGGCAACACGATCGCTTATCCCGTTTCGCGCCGGATATCTGTTTATGGGGCAGTACGTGAAAGGAGATGTCATTCTTGCATCGGTTGCGCTGGACGACCGTACCTCACCCAAGACCCGGCCGGCAATTGTCATCGGTACTGAAGAGTCCGGCACTATCCGCATCTGCCCGGTCAGCAGCAAACCGCCCTCCGATGCGCCCTGCCTGCCGCTCTCCATCGACGATTTTGCCACCGGCGGGCTCGACCTCTTTTCCGAGAGTTATATCATGACATCAAGGGTACTCTCGCTAAGGAACGGGGCGGTTATCGGCAAGAAGGGCCGGCTGAACGGGGAGTCGCTTGCGGAGATCCTGACACGTGTGGCAGGGCCGGCTGAGCCGGGAAGATCCGCAACCGGACTGTTGCGGAAGACCCGGTAACGATCGACTGTTTTTCCAGATCGGTCACCGCATCAGTATCCTTATCATCCGGTGCGATAACGATGGTTGGATGGACATCAGGGATGCAATCCGGAAGATGGAGGCCGAAGTGGGAAAGATCTCTCCCGTCCAGAAGTTCCTGCTCGGGACAGATGGATCGGTCACCCAGCTCCTGGAATCGATCACCGGAGAAAACGTTCTCATAAAGACGCTCGTACAGGAGATTGTTCCGGCCGACACCGCCGCTGCAGAACACCTGGACATCGCGGAAGGTGATCCGGTTAATTTCCGGGTCGTGGAGATTACGACCGCGGAGAACGGCGAAGTATTGATCTATGCGGTGTCGCACACACCGGTCAGCCGTCTCTCTCCGGAATTCAAAGACGATCTCATGAAGGCCGACATCCCTATCGGGAAGATCATTGCGCAGCATAAAATCGAGGCGCGACGCGAGATCCTCACTGCCCGGGTCCTCCCCGCGTCAGAAGAGGCAGGCAGGATCTTTGCCATCTGTAAAAGCGAGCCGCTCCTCTGCCGGCAGTACCAGATCATCCATGGCGGCAAGCCGCTCATCTTTATCGAAGAGCAGTTCCCCTATAACCGGTTCCTCGACACCCGCCGGGTTATCGTGGACACGCCCTCGCGAATCCATATCTCGCTCATCGATATGCATGGCGGTTCGGGCAGGGTGGACGGGGGCATCGGCATCCCGCTGGACGAGCCCGGCATCCTCCTTGAAGCGGAACTCGCACCGGAATTCTCTGTTGCCGGCTGCGACCCGATCATACAGGAGCGGGTCCGGCAGGTGGCAGCGGATGTGCTGCAGAAACTCGGGCTTGGCGGGAACGTTGCGATCACGGTCAGGAAACAGTTCCCCGCCCATGTCGGCCTCGGGTCCGGGTCGCAGCTTGCCCTTGCTGTTGCAAAAGCGGTAGCTGTGCTCCACGACCGGCACCTGACAGCACGCGAACTTGCCTGTCTAACGGGGAGGGGCGGGACCTCCGGCATCGGGACTGCGGCATTCGACCGGGGCGGGTTCATCATCGATGGCGGGCACCGGTTCGGTGCAGGTGGGGAGAAGACAGACTTCCGTCCTTCATCTGCATCGCGGGGCGTTAACCCTCCTCCCGTCATTGTCCGGCACGAGTTCCCGCAGGACTGGAAGATCCTTCTTGCGATTCCCGCGGTCCCGGCGGGGGCAAGCGGCGGGCAGGAAGCGGACATCTTCCGGACCCGCTGCCCGGTCCCGCTCGATGAGGTCCGGGCCCTCTCCCACGAGGTGCTGATGCGGATGCTGCCGGGGCTTGCCGGGCAGGATCTCGATCTCTTTGGTTCCGCAATCAACAATGTCCAGGAACTCGGGTTCAAGAAGGTCGAGCTCAGTCTCCAGCCTCAGGCTGTAACCGGTCTCCTGCCGGTGCTCCGCGGGGCCGGTGCCGCCGGTGCCGGGATGAGTTCGTTTGGGCCGGCCGTCTATGCGTTCGGGGATACGAACATGATGTCCGTGGAACGGGCAGCCCGATCATTCATGGACGAGTCCTTTGGAGGAACAACTATCATCACGTCTGCCCGGAACAGCGGGGCGGGCGTGCGGGTAGTATGACCCGCAAGGGGAGAAAAAGAGTGCAGGGATCAGGCAGGACTGACCTCTGCAAACCAGCGCTGGAGGACGAGAGCCGCTGGTTTCCCCCGCACCGATGATGACTTCTCAAACGAGTATTTCGGGTTGAACCCGGGTTCGATCCAGTAACCCCAGGAGTAGGCGCCGGCAAGCCAGGGTTCATCGAGCGTGGACCTGAAGAACGCCTCATACAGGTCGGACTGCCCGACAAGGTCCTGCTGCACCGATGGCGAGGAGGCCAGCGGCTCGAACCAGTCCTGTTGTGCGGCATGGTCCCTGCTCTGGAACGGCAGGATGAAGATCAGGGGTTTTTTGTACTTTGCATACAGCGGATCGAACTGTTTCCGGTTGAAATTATCCATGGACGCGGCGAGTTCATCGACTGAGGGATGTTCCTTGTCGGAGAATGTATTGTAATAATAGATGGTGATGTAATCGAGTTCGTCAGCCCACGGGATGTCCTTTGCGCCGTCAAACGTTGTATATTCCTCGCAGTACACGGTCTGGGTCAGTTTCCCGTGATAGACCGCACGGACTTTTTTGATCAACGCCCGCCAGCGCTCTTCGTTGTTCCTGTTCATTGCCCCGTCCAGCTGTTTCCCGAGTGAGAGCATCTCGATGTTGTTCTTCTCGCTGATCTCGGCTGCCCTCAGCATGAACGGCGTGAACTGCTCGAACCACCGGTCCCAGTATGCCTGTACCTCCGGGTCCTCCGGGTGCTCGGTGAGGCGTCTGCCCATCTCCAGATCAAACGCTCCGCCCCGGTCCCACTTCTCATTCAGTTTCTTGAAGAACTCGTCCCAGGAAAGACCCTCGCGTTCCCCGGGGAGCAGGTTCCATTCCAGTTCGGTGAGGAGGAAGAACTTCATCCCCTTTGCATGCACCTGCTGTGCCATCTTTGCGATATCGTCCGCCGTCGTATGATCGGCAATGAGATTGCCTTCGTCCAGGATCTCGGGTTTTGTATAGTCCCCGTACGTCCAGTAATAATCATAACTGAACCATTCCCCGCCATCCTCTTTCATGGCATCATACGTGCTTAAGAGCTGGTTCTGCCGGAGCGGCGTGATGATCATTCCCCCGGCATCCATGATCACGTACCCTTTCTGGAACCCGGGCTTCTGAACAACCGGGGTGTCTGCCCACGGGAGCCCGGTTCGCAGCGAGGTATTGGTTCTCAGCGTGGATGATTTCACCGCTGTACTTTTTCCTCCGGAGCCGAATGAGTACTGGAGCGGATCGCCTGAAGTGACGGCGATGCCATGATTCCGGAAATAATAATCCGTCACTCTTTCCATTGAGTACTTCTGCCCGTTGAGGGTGAGGGTGACCGTATCAGTTGTTGCCGGAACGGATACCTCGACCGGAACAGTCATTTTTGTTCCGGTTGCAACAGCCATGGACTCCCCGTACGC
>NZ_PIZH01000185.1 GCF_002835825.1 Methanoregula sp.
ATATAGGGTAGATTTGGGGGGTATCGACAAGGTAGATCAAAAACCGGGGATATCAGGAGACTTTGTAAATTTATCCAGCAGTGAATGTGGGTTAGAAAAACTATCAGAGTCTGTTGGAAAAATATTTACCGGACCTTGCTCAAAATTTTTCAAACGCGATTGTGATCGCGATTGAAATAATGATCCGGATCAACCGAACCCTGCTTGAAATTTTTTTACCGGACTTTGATTACGAAATGTTAAACTCATGAAAATGAGGAGAGGCAGACGCGGAAAAGGTCTGCCGACTCTTCGAAGAATTACTCCGCAATTCTTCTCGTGCCTCATCTCTTACGAGATTCGGCATTTCGCTATGCACTTACCTTGATCGCTACGCTCCGATAGTCTAAGATCTTGCCCAGCGAGGATCCGACGAGGCGTCCGAGCGACCCCGAAGGGGTGGGATGTATCATAACTGTCCTGAAAAAGAACCAGGAAAATTTTCAACCGGGAAACAACTTCAAAAACAAGAAGAGCCTATGCCGAGATTTGAACTCGGGACTTCCTCCTTACCAAGGAGGCACACTGCCGGGCTGTGTCACATAGGCATACAACAACCGACGGAAGAAACTCCCGCACGGGTTGCCTAACTACGTTGTGATTAATCCCTATAAAACATTGCGGAGAAGCAGGCACAGAAAAACAGCCATGTACCGCCGTATTCTCCACTTGACGGGAGATGATAGCGGGGATTACAGCGCATTGAGCCGGTCGATGCTCTTCTGCACGTCCTCGAACTTCTCGACTTCAATGATGGGCTCGATACCGGATTTCTTCACTGCCGCCATGACCGTCGCAAAATCGATGGTCCCGTCCCCGACAGCCATATGCGAATCGGCATCGCCCGCATTGTCATGCAGGTGATAATGTGCTGCGGGGCATTCAAGGAAGCCGTCAAGGCAGTGCATCTGGTGAGCATGGCCGACATCGAGCGCGAACAGGGAGTTGCCGATGAGCGGGAGTTCGTCTGGGACTTTCAAGAGGAAATATTCCCAGTTCCCCATGTTCTCGATGAAGAACGGGACAGAGAATTCATGCGAGAGGAACTTCAGTTCGTCAATCGATCGCTCCAGCTGCCGGCAGGCCTTGTCCCGCTCCTCAGCCCAGGCAAAATACCCCGGGTGGACGACAATGCCTGCATCGACTTCGGCTGCAATCTTCATGCACTGCCCCATCACCTCCACGCTTGCCCTGCGGATCGGTTCGAGCAGGCTTGCGATGTTCGTGCCCCGGCAGGGCGTGTGGATGGAGAAGTGGTGATCGTAGGAGAGAAGGGGGTCTGCAGATCTGAGGTAATGGAGACCCTCGTCCATCACCTCTATCCGGTCCGTGATTTTTGCGATCTGCTCCAGTGCTTTTTCAAGCGGGAACTGGTGGAGGCAGAAGGTGGAGACCCCGGGCATGATGAGTGATCGTGTCCCAACCGACATAAAGATGTACTACATGGCATTCCGGGGAGAGGGAGGTAATCCCGCAGGCCATAGGAATGCTCTCATTCTATGGTGTTTAAGCCGTCGAATCTGAATAAACGCACCAGAATGGCCACAATTCCAAAACTACATAATGTACTACAGAGATTGTAAAACGTAAGAGATGGGAACGGGACCGATACCCGGGGACAACAGCACATGTGGATACCTGACATCCGAACGATATTCCTTGTGCAGTTCTTCATAAACGGTTTCCTCACCTTGATTCTCTATATTTATTGGAAGAACGAGAAGACGTATCCCGGTTTCCGGACCTGGATGCTCAGCCTGCCGGTTATGGCCTGTGCCTCCCTGTTCTTTTTCCGGCCGGAAGAAATCTCCCCCCTGCTTGCAATCCTTGCCGCAAACATGCTCCTGCTGCTCGCCCTCATCATGCGGTTCGACAGCATCTGGCGGTTCACCCGCTCCGGTCCGTATCCCCGGATCATTTATTTCATCGCTTTTCCGGCAACAATCCTGTTCCTCATCTCCAGCCAGTATTATGCGATCCCGGACTCAGTCCGTATCCCCATCCTGACAATAATATTTCTCGTTATCGTTATTGCCGGCTGTATTCCGCTTATCAGCCACGGGGAACCGGGGACGTACCGGATACGGATGAGCATCTTCTTTGTCATCGGTATATGGATAGTCCTGTTCATTGCCCGGCTTGTCTGGTTCCTTGCGTTCGGACAATTCTCGCTGTATGAAATGAACGTGGTCAATATACTCTATCTCTTCTACAGCATTGTTGCCGATATCCTGACAACGGTCTTTTTCATCCTCCTGAATATGGCCCGGACCCGGTCCGAACTCCGCACAAGCGAACAGCAGTACAAAAGCCTGGCAGACAACCTTCCGGATTATATCATTGTCCATGATGCAGAACATATCCATTACGCCAACCTTGCCCTGCTGCGTCTTACCGGGCGTACGCTGGAAGAGATGCAGGGAACTACGCTTGAGTCCGTTATCACGCATTCCGGAGCGGAAGTTGTCCGTCAGATCACCGAAAAACCATTATCCGCTGCCACGCAGGAAGAGCCATGGGAAATCGACATGATAACACACAATGGCACCGTGCGTCACTGCATGATGCGAACAACCGGCATTAGCAGTAAAAGATTCTCCGGCTTCCTTTCTGTCATCACCGACATCACCGAACTGAAAATGGCCGAGAACGCCCTGGGACAGGCGACAAAAAAACTGAATCTTTTCACGTATATTACCTTAACCGACATCCATAGTGCGATCTTTACCCTTTCCGGGTATAACGAACTCGCCCGGGGAAATACTTCCGATGAAAAGATGCAGCAGATCCTCAACCGCCAGAATGAAGTGATCCTGACCATTTCGCGTTTGCTCCTCTTTGCAAAGGAATACGAGGGTCTTGGCGTGAGACCTCCCGACTGGCAGAACGTGAAAAACTCGTATCTTCTGGGGATCTCGCATGTGGGTCTTATCACCCTGGCCCGGAATATTGATGTCGAAGGGCTGGAAATCTATGCAGATCCCCTTCTTGAGAATGTCTTTACCACGCTTGCCGAAAACGTGGCAATTCACAGCAGGACTGCAACCAGTATCTCTCTGTACTACCAGGAAACAACGGAAGGACTGACCCTTGTCTTTGAAGACAATGGCGCTGGTATTCCCCTGGATATGAAAGAGAAAATCTTTGAGCGTAAGACCCGGGAAAAAAAGGGCCTGGGTCTCTTTCTTGTCCGGGAGATCCTTGCGATTACCGGCATAACGATTCGGGAATGCGGGGCTCCGGAAAAGGGCGCCCGGTTTGAGATTGCAGTACCAAACGGAGTATACCGTTTCGATAAAACCGCAAAAATTCCTGTTACCGATGACACGGTTTAAAAATAATTCCTGATGGGAAAAAAAATCGGGATTATTTCTTTATATGAACATCCATCTGCGGGAACGGGATCTCGATGCCCTCTTCTGCGAATCGCTCGGCAATCCGGGTGTTGATTGCGTCTTTTACATCATCAGGGACATTGTATTTTTTCATCCAGACACGCAGGATGAAGTTCAGGCTTGAATTACCAAACTCGGTGAAGAAGACCGTTGGTTTTGGATCCTCAAGAAGAAAATCCGTGTTCCGGATGGTCTGGTGCGCGATCTCCATTAAGATCGCCTTGACACGTTTCGGGTCGGTACCATAGGCTACCGAGACCGGGAGGGTAAGCCGGAGTTTCTCGTCCGGCTCCGAGAAGTTCACGATCACGTTGGTCGTGATCTTGTTGTTGGGCAGGGTGACAACCTGGTAATCCAGTGTCCGGATCCGCGTGCTGCGGGTGCCGACCGAGATGACATCCCCGTAATAATCATCGATCTTCACGCGGTCGCCGACTTTGAACGGCTTGTCGACCTTGATGATCGCCCCGCCAAAGAAGTTGGAGATGAAATCCTGGGCCGCGAGCGCAACGGCAATACCTGCGATACCCGCACCGGCCAGGAACGGGGTGATGTCGATGTCGAAGATCTTCAGGATTGCCATGATGGCCGTGAACCAGATGATGTACTTGACCACCAGTTCCAGGAGGTCGATGAGCCGGTCATCGAGATCGGTCTCCGAGGTCCCGGCAAGCATGCGCCCGTACGTTGCGATGATGTCGTGAAGGAGCGAGGAGACAATCCATGCGGTAATGAGGATATAGAAGGAGGTAACGTAATCCGGATTAAGGAGGAATTTTGCGTTCTCGGGAAGGATATCGAACCAGGTCACCGCAAAGTACACCGAGATGACGACAATGGTGATCTGGACCGGAAGGCCAAGAGCGGAGATCAGGATATCGTCCCACTTGGTATCGGTTGTCTCGGCTTTTGCTTCCAGCCACCTGACAAAGGCCCGGACAAAGAAGGCAATGACAATACCGGCAAGGATGGTGAGTGCAGCAAAGATGGAGTTCGGTTGAAGTCCTGCGAGTTCTATCGCCATATACGTACACTTAT